>PMLH01000069.1:0-205 GCA_003159055.1 Myxococcales bacterium | reverse complement strand
TCCGACGACTTGGTGCGCGTTGTGCGCGTAGCGTAGAAGGTGCGTGGTTCGTGGCGGGTGATGGGCGTAATCTTGGGATCACGAGACATGAGGCGGGAAAGGTAGCATGTTTACCGCCAGGGCGCGGGTAGAAGAGGGGGGCGTTCTAGGGCGCGGCGGGTGCGCTGGAGCTCGATTTCGCTGATGAGCACGGCGGGCGCGACGG
>PMLH01000442.1 GCA_003159055.1 Myxococcales bacterium | reverse complement strand
CTTGGAGCAACCGAAAAAGCCCGGTCCTGGAAGAGATATTGCTGACCTGAAAGCCAGACTCGGTTTGGCCCGAGGCGGCCCCGCACCTGGTCCAGCACCGATGCCCGGACAAATGCCCGGGGCGTTTCCCGGTCCGGCCATGCCTGGAGTTCCAGCGATCCCGCCGCCCAGCGCTGTGCCGAACCCCATGGCGCCATTCCCCAGCCCGATGGCCGCGCCCGTCGCTCCCGCGCCGGCTCCGCAGCCCGTGGCATCGGCATTCAACGATCCCTTCGCGTCCATGCGACCACCTGAGGGCAAGCACTTCGATCTGCATTCCGTTGCGGACGATGGGCGGCCCTCGGTAAGCGTGCAAAAAGGCGGTGGCATGGCCAGCCGCATCATCTTGATCATCGCGGTGATTGTCGCCGGCGCGGTCGGGTTTGGGTTTGGCGCCTCGGCTGTGGGTCGCCGCATGTTCAATTCGGCGAACTATGGCGCGAAGAAGGTCAAGGGCGAGCTCGATGAGATGCAGAAGACAGTGACCCAGATCGGCACCGCCGTGGCCATGAGTCAGCAGCGGCTGGCGGGCGAAAAGAAGGATCCCCTCTCCTACGACCCCAAGCTGATTTCAGAGCTTGAGATGGTGAAGCTGGATCCCCGTCCGGACACCTCGCGCATCTTCAAGGTGAACTACTACCTGCTCGAGGATCTCGCGGTCGACCGCCTGATGACCTACTACTACGACACCATCAACCTCTACGGCGAGGTCGAGCGCCACATCAAGCGCACCCACGCCGACAAGGTCACCTTGGACTCTTTCGCAGCCAAGATGGGTGAAAAGGGTGGCGCGGACCCAAGCAAGCCGGCGGTCAACTATGGCGTCGTGTTCTCATCGAGCGGCAAGCTGGCCATCGGCAACTTGGTCGAAATTGGCAAGCCGGTCTGCAAGGGCGGCGCTGAAACCTGTCCCGCCGACCAGTACGAGGGCTTCCAGATCCGCTCGAACACGGGTGCGCCTTGGAGCCCGCGCAAGATCGGCCCCAAGCCGGAAGGCGACAAGGTGGTCCCCATCGAGAAGACCCCGCTCTTCGACGCGGTCATGAACGGTTCGCCGGATCAGGTCCGCATGGAACAGTACAAGCAGCGCTACAACAACATCCGCCAGATCCTGGCCCGCCTCGGTTCCACCCGGAAGGAGCTGGGCGACGCCATCGACAAGGCGGCTGGCCGTCCCGATCTTTTCACCTTCTAGTCAGCGGTCGCGAAAAGCAACGGCGGCGAGAGCGATCTCGTCGCCGTTTTTGTTGGGTTCTGAACCTAGTCCAGCCCGACAGCGGCTAGGTCGGCTTCCGACATGCCGAAGAAATGGCCGGTTTCGTGTAGCAGCGTGACGCGGATCTGTTCACGCAGGTCGTCCGCATCGATCGCCATGCGCTCCAGGTTCTTGCGAAACAGCAGGATCTGCGTGAGCTGAGGCGGGCCGCCCATCACGGACGCGTCCGCATACGCGCTGCCGGCGAAAAGCCCGAGCAAGCGCGGGTCGAGGCCCTGCTCCACCTCATCACGGGCCGGAAGGTCGACAATCAGAATCGGCACGTTCTCGATCAGCCTGCGCGCCCGCTCGGGCAGCTCCTTGAGCGCTTGCTCCGCAACCTCGGCCATCTCCTGCTCGCTCATGTGCGCTTCATGAAGCGGCGTTTCGGTATCCAGCGCCAACACGCGTAGCCAGGCCTCGCGCTTGGCCTTCTCATCGCCAGCCGCCTCGGCGCACAAACCAAGCCCGTAGCACGCCTCTTCGTTACGCTGGTCCGCCTCGATGATGGAGCGAAACAGTCGTTCTGCTTCATCGACGGCCTCTGCCTCCAGGAACAAGTACGCCAGGTCGAGGGACGACTCGGTGGGCAGCTTGACTTCGTCGAGGGGCGGCAGCTCCGAGAGCGTGCTTCGGGCCGCTCGAATCTTACCCAGCTGAATCTCGAGCCCCGCCTTGAGGACGATGGCGTCGATGAATTCGTCCTCCTCTTCCGCGCGTTCGAGCGCCTGGGCCGCGTGATCGAGCGCCTCCACCGGCCGGTCGAGATCCTGCGCAAGGATTTCAGCCATCCAAAGCTCGGGAGCACTCCAATCGACAGCAATGTCCGTGGCGGCTTCCAGCACCTCGAGAGCTTGTTCGAAGTCCCCAAGACCCCGGTGGCTTGCCGCGAGCAGGAGCATCGATTCCGGATCTTCCGGATTGTCACGCAGTTCGCGTTCGGCTATCGACTTCGCCTTGTCGAACTCGCCGTCTTCGAAACTTCGCCATCCCTTTTCGAGATTGTCGTCGCTCAAGCGCTTTTGCTCCGCGCAATTTCCACGGCTTCGGTAATCATCTTGTCGTGCTCTTCCGGCTTCGCCCAGCGGGCTCGGCCCGCCTCAGGCAACAGGTGGATGGGATCGAAGTAGCAGAAGTACTCGCCAGGATGAACGACTGGCGAGACAAACACGCTGACGCCCGTGGTCTGGTCATAATGTTCGTACGAGTGCACGTTGCGCTTGCCACCACCAGGGGTGTCGACGACCACCATGGGCATGTTGAAGCCTCCCACCAAGCCGCGGATTTGCTTTTCGATGTGCGCGCCGGCAGCTACCGTGGTTCGAAGATCCTCCACGCCCTTCACCATGTCGTGAACATAGACGTAGTACGGGTGGATGTTGATGTACGACAGGCGCTTGATCAGCATGCCCATCGTGGCGACCGAATCGTTCACGCCGCGCATGAGAACGGTCTGGTTGCGCACGAAGATGCCGCGCTCGTGCAACTTGTTCGCTGCGGCCTCCGTAATCCACGTGATCTCGTTTGGATGGTTGAAGTGCGTGTGAATCATCACGTCGACGTGCTTCTTGCGCCCATTTTCCACGATGCGCGTGACGGCGTCCGTCCATGCGTCGTCGGTGAGGATTTTTTGCGGCATCACCGCCGGTCCCTTGGTGGCGAAGCGAATCCGCCGCACGTGCGGGATCGACATGAACGAATCGCCCAAGAAGGCGACTTGGTCAGCCCGCAACTGGGAGGCGTCACCGCCGGAAATCAGGACGTCCTCGACTTCAGGTCTCGACGCCACGTAGTCGATGGCAGCCCGCCAGCGGTCGGTGTGCACGCTGAACTGAAGCTTGTGTACCTCTTCCGTGTCCAGCCCGACCGCGTAGCTGCGCGTGCAAAAGCGACAGTACACGGGACACGTCGCGATCGGCAGAAACAACACCTTGTCCGGGTAGCGATGCGAAAGGCCGGGCACCGGCATATCCTGGCGCTCGTGCAGCGGATCCAAGTCGACCTTGGGATGGTCCGGCAAGCGACGCGACAACAGCGGAATGAATTGGATCCGGATGGGGTCTTCGTAAGGATTCGACCAGTCGACGAGCGACAGCAGATACGGCGACACCCGCACGGGCATGGGGGCGTGCTGAAAACCGTTTTCCGCGTCCCGAATGAACTCGGGCGAAACCAGACCTTCCAGCGCGGAGAGCAGCTTGGGAATGTTGGTGATCGAGTTCTTCGCCTGCCAGTGGTGGTCGAGGAACTCCGCCTCGGACACTTTCGCGTAGGCGTGCAATCGCTGCCAGAAAAGTCCACTCTTCAAATCCCGGTGTGCGAGGGCCTCGGGCGCCGCCGGTGGCCTGTGGGCCGGCGCAAGAATGGGCGCGTGAGATTGCGCAGGCGAGGAAGCCTGGGATTCACTTCTCATGGATGCCTCGGGCATGAATGGTCCTGTTCTGGCACAAGAACGAAAACATGTCGCCGAATTTCGTTTCCACGACACAAGGCATAGCAAAAGAGACTTGCGGCGCGAAGGTCGCCCCGGCAGCCTAGCGTCGTGGCGATCGCGGCGGAGGTGGCGCCGCGGTTGCGCCGTCCTCGGGCCAGGCGTGGCGCGGATAGCGCCTGGAGAGCTCCTTGCGAATGGCGGGATAGTGCTTCTGCCAAAATCCGGCCAAGTCGCTCGTGACCTGTACGGCGCGATGGTTGGGTGCCAGCAAGTGCAGGGTCAGCGGCACCTGGCCGCGGCAGATGGTCGGTCCTGACTTCATGCCAAAGAAGTCCTGCAGGCGAGACTCGATCCAGGGCGGCTTGCCTGCTTCGTAGTTCACGGTGACTTGGCGGCCAGCGCCAAGCGGAATCCGGTCGGGCGTTTCGCTTCGCAAGTGGCCAATCACAGCAGGCGGCAAGCTGTCGCGGAGCCGCTCTTCCATGGGCGATGCAGCCAGCTCGGCCATGCTGCCAAGCCCCTCGCAAGCGGCCAGCAGCAGCTCGCGCAGGTGGCCTGCTCCGAGCTGCGGAACCCCAAGCTCCGGAAATGCTTCGCGGAGAATATCAAGTTTCACTTGAAGTGTTGAAGGAGAACCGCCTGCGTTTTCGGGGCCGCCCATACCTGCCGCCAGCGCAGCTTCTGCCAGAAGGAGGCTCGCCTCGGCGGACGGCGCAGCCGGGCGGCGGGTTTCGTCGAGCACCACGGCGCCGTAGCAAAGCCGCGCGACGACTTCCACACGCTCCCGGTCGGCGTTCCACAGCGTCTCCTCGCTTTCGGCAAGGCCACCAGGGACCAAATCGAGCAGCCAGTCGGGTTCGATGGGCGCTGCAAGACGGATCACCAGATTGGACCCTCCCTGTCGGCCTCCTGCGCTGGCGCGCTCTTCGGCGTCCACGGCAACCAGCAGGTCTCCCGAAGGCAGCGGTCCGACCTCGGCTGCGCCACCGGTGGCCAGCACGGCCTGGCTTGCCCCAGGACTGCGCCGGCGCATCACCCGGTCTGGAAATGCGGTTAGCGCGGCCATCGACAGCGCTACGTCGATGGCTTCTGGGGAGCATGGTCTGGCCGTTGTGCGGGCTGAGCGGGCATGGAGGGCGCTGGCATACTGCCGGCGGGCACGTTCGGCCGCCGAGGCCGCATGGGCATCCACGCCGAGGGCGCGCAGGCGTCCCCGGTCGAAGCCGGCCGCTTGCGCTTGGACAAACCGGTCGAGCCGTTCCAGCAGGTCTGCGCCCTCGGCCGCGACCGTGCGCTGCTCGGCATTCCCGAAACGCGTTCGAGCACTGTCGCTGATGTCACCCTCGGAAAGAATGCCGGCCAGCGCAGCCGATTCTTGGCCAACGCCGCGACGTTCTCCTTCCACGAGCAGCCGGGCCAGGCGTGGATGGGCCGGGAAACGAAGCATCTCATGACCGGTCGGCGTCAGGTGGCCTGCCCTGTCGATGGCGCCCAGTTTTTCGAGCAATGTGGTCGCTGCCTCCATGGACGCAGCGCCCGGCAGTTCGAACCAGTCGAAGCGGCTTGCGTCGGCGACCCCAAGCGCGGCAAGTGTCAATAGAGCCTCGGACAGGTCGAGTCGGCCGATCTCGGGCACTTCGTACAGCCTGCGCGAATCGAAATCGTGGCGGGTGTAGAGGCGAATGGCCTGGCCTGGCTGCGTCCGCCCCGCGCGCCCGGCGCGCTGAATGGCAGCCGCCTGGCTGATCTTGCCGACTGCAAGCCTCGGCAAGCCACTCCACGGCGAATGCGAGGCAATTCGCGCCAGCCCCGAGTCGACCACGGCCACCACGCCTTCGATGGTCACGGAGGTCTCGGCCACGTTCGTCGACAAAATGACCTTGGGGCGCGCGGCCGGCGTCACCGCGCGCCGCTGCTCTGCGGGCGGCAATTCGCCGTGCAGCGGAACCAGCAGAACATCCTTGTCGGCTGCCCAAGACGCGAGCACGTCGGAAGCCCGGCGGATTTCCCCGGCACCCGGCAAGAACACCAGGACGTCGCCGTCGCATCTGTCTTGGTGCAGCCGGCGCACCGACGAGGCGACCCGGTCGGCCAGCGGGCGGTTGTCGGTCGTTTCGGCGTACGCGACGGACACTGGGTAGGCGCGCCCTTCGCTGCGTATCGCCGGACAGTTGCCCAAAAACTCGCACACCGGCTCGCTCTCCAGGGTCGCCGACATGACCAGGATGCGCAGATCCGGCCGTTCCCGTCTTTGCAGCCGAGCCAGCAGTGCGAGCGCCAGATCGGTGGCCAAGTGCCGCTCGTGGAACTCGTCGAGCACCACGACTTTGGCGCCGCGCAAGAGCGGATCGACCAGCAGCCTGCGTAGAAGAATCCCTTCGGTCATGAACCGCAGACGCGTCCCTCGTCCGCCCACATCTTCGAAGCGGACCGTGTAGCCGACGGTCTGGCCCACCTCCTCGTGCAGCTCCTCCGCGACCCGTGCGGCTGCCATGCGCGCCGGCAGTCGACGAGGCTGAAGTACGATGATTTCGCCGTCGGCGAAAGGCTGGTCGAGAAGGGCCGGCGGAACCCGCGTCGTCTTGCCAGCGCCGGGCGGCGCCTCGATCACGAGGCTCGGCGCGTGCGCCAGAGCATTCACGATGTCCGGCAGGAGCGGGTCAATCGGCAGTTGTTTTCGCGCCAAGGTCGGTTTCAGGGGAAGAACTGCGCGCCCTGACCGCGTGCGAGGTCGAAATCGAATTTGCCGGTGGACGAATCACCGCCCAGGGTTCCACCGATCATTGGATCGTGTTTGGGGACGTTGTTGATGGCGGCGTCGACCACGCCGTCGTCGACAAGGGTCAGTTGGAAGCTGGTGGCGTAGATGCGATCTCCAAACTCAACCCGGAATTTGCCGCCAATCGCATCGCGCGCGGTCGGCACACGATCCGACTGCGAGGCATTGCCGAACTCCTCAAACTCGACCCAGGAACTCCAGCTTCCGTCGGTGACCACCGACTTCGCCGCGGTGGCATAGGAGAGTGGCACGGGAGCCGAGATGGCGTCCGCCACCAGGTTGGCAGTGCAGGTGGCCTTCATCGCCAAGGCGGCGTGAACGCTGCTGTCGTACTGCAGTCGCATTCTGCCCGGCCCGTTGTCGGACGCGCGGAAACAGTCGGTCTCGCTCCAATCGTTCTTGCCAGTGGCCGGATCGACGCGTCCGCGGACGCAGCGGGCGACTTCGTACGAGCTGGCGATGTCGAAGGTAAGGACATCGTTCTGTTCGATCTGCTTTCCCGAGCGCTGCAGTCGGACGATGAGGCGATTGCTCATGACTCCGGAGCCGGTGCTGAACTCGCGCAAGTCGTCAATGGGCTCACCGGCGAAAAAGCTGGGCTTCAAGTCGTAGGGGGCCGGCGCGTCCGCGGTTCCGCACACGCCGTCCGGGCAATAGTCGCCGTTCTTTGTGCAGCCATACACGTAGATCGATCCGCTGGCGGCGCCGACGCCGGAGCCAACCGAACACGCGCCGAAGAGCGTCACGGCGCAGAGAGTTGGGACAGGCAAACGAGGTCTCATGACAGCCTCTTCAATTGGACGCGCATTCCAGCTTTCATCTGGGTCAGCCGAGCTGCCGATCCATCTCGCACGGCTATCTCGACCCGTCCACTGCTACCGGGATAATGGAGCAAAGCTCCACGCTCGACGTCACAGAAGGTTCGGCCCCCGTCGAGCTCGAATCGGCGGCCGTCACACTGCAGTTCCCAACGACCATCGACATGGTCGGAAACCAGGGAAGTGAGGATGTTGCCGAAGTGGTCGACGTGCACGACCTCACCGCTGCAGTCATCGCCAAGCGCCCCACTCTCGGGCATGGCCAACTCGGCCACGGTGGCAACTTGGCGACCCGCTTCGTCGATGGGCCGGCCGGCCGCAAGCTGCCCGGCCGCAGCCGCGAAGATATCTCGACCGTGGAAGGTCGGACTGACTGGCTCACGGCGGAAGGCTGGGTTTTCGATGCGAAACACCCGTCGAGGCGCGACCGCGGCCGCGGACATCAGCCCGTTGTCCGGGCCCACAAAGAAGCTGCCTTGGGCAGCGATGACAATTCCATCACGCGCACCGCCAACCCCAGGGTCGACGACCGCCACGTGGACCGACCCGGCCGGGAAATACGGGGCAGCGTGCGCCAACGCCCACGCCCCAGCCCGCACATCTTGGGGCGAAATGGCGTGCGTGATATCGACCAGCACGGCATGGGGCGCCGCCGACAAGACCACCCCTTTCATCGCGCCTACATAAGCGTCAGAAGGGCCGAAGTCGGTGGTGAAGGTCACAACTGCCATAGGTCTCGCAAGCTTACCCTACCAGTTGCCGAGGCCCGAGAAAGGGTTGAAATGGTCCGGGCCGAGCAAGGCTCGGCCGCTTCCCACGCGACCGACATGGAAACCCTGGAAGGTTTTTCCAAACCTTCCCGCGATGGTCCGGGCCGAGCAAGGCTCGGCCGCTTCCCACGCGACCGACATGGAAACCCTGGAAGGGTTTTCCAAACCTTCCCGCGACGGTCCGGCCGAGCAAGGCTCGGCCGCTTCCCACGCGACTCGGCGCGGCTGGTCACTGTCGGAAACGCGTACAGTCAAGTTCTTTCGTCTTTCCACCGATGGAAATTTGAGCAGGCGGCCAAGTCATTCTACCGTTGGTCTCGGCGGTGGCGGGCTGGGCCAGATGAAACACGGTGGAGTGCCATGACAAAGTCGGATCTAGTCGAGCAAGTCGCTGAACTCAAGAACCTTCCCAAGGGGCGAGCCGAGGCGGTGGTAAACATGGTGTTCGAGGCGCTCGAACGCGCTCTTGCGCGCGACGAACGCATCGAAGTTCGGGGACTCGGGAGCTTCGAGAACCGACGCTATGGTGCGTACAAGGGGCGCAATCCGCGCACCGGCGAATCCGTCGCGGTCAAGCCCAAGCGCCTGCCCTTCTTCAAAGTCGGCAAGGAGCTGAAGGACCTGATCAATTCGAAGCTGAGGCGTACGCAGGAAATGCCGGTTGTGGTAACGACGGTTGACCCCAGCCCGGCGCCACTGCCCGCGCCGCAGTCCGCGTCATCGCGCGGGCGTTGAGCGATGCGCCGAGCAAAGCTCGGCGGATTCCCACGCGCACGACAGACCTCAATAGAAGGCGCGCGCTTGGGCGGTGAGGGTGGCGCGGAGGTCACCTTTCGGCGGATTGTCGCTCGACACGACGACGTGGGCCGAAAGAAGCAGGGAAAATGGCGTCTCGTAGTCGCGGGCGAAGCTCGAAAATGCCTGCCTCGCAGGCACATCGGGAACAACGGCCTGCGCGCCGGAAACCAGTTTGACCGGCGCAAAGAAAGTGGCGGCGGGATCCGATGAAGCCGGCAAACCGTGCGGACCGATGTACAGGCTGGTCGCCCGAATCGGCAGTCCCGGAGCTAGGGAAACCGACACGTTCAGGCTGAGTAGCTCCACCTTGGCAAAGGCGCGACCTTGCACGGCCGCGATCGCCGGGACGTCATTGACGAGGTCGACAGTCTGGCCGCCTTCCACGTCGAAGGTCAAGGCGCAGAAGTTGCTGGTCGGATCGCAAGCAAACGGGTACTTCTGGCAATCGTAAGGCGGGGCACAGCAGTCGGTAGAAAGCGCTTCAGGACCGGAGCAGACGAAGCTGGGCACGGGGACACCCGGCGGAGGCGGCTCGCGCCACTGCGGGGCGGCGCTCGAAACCGTCCATGTGATACTTGGCAGGGCAAAGTCGACGTGGTCCGGGGTATCCTCGTCCCAAGAACTGCACGCGGCCACGAGCTGGCCGAGACACAGAACAACGCACACGGCTCGCACGGAAGCGCCCAGGAACATTCAACCCGAGAGTAGCAGAACTTCGTCATGATCTCGTCGTCATCGCCTGGCGTCCAGCACTTGCCCGCAATCCCATGAGCGGATCGTCTGCCTTTACCCTTCTTGCCGTCGCCGGCCCGCAAGCCACGGGGCACCTGACCGATCTGGTTCTCATCGTCGGCATCGCGGCTCTCTTCGCGACGGTTTTCCAGCGTCTCGGCTTGCCACTCGTGCTCGGCTATTTGTTGGCCGGGCTGCTGGTGGGGCCGTCCGCGCCGCTCGGGATTTCGGTTTCACAGGAGCTGGCGCATCCGCTTTCGGACATCGGCGTCATTCTCATCATGTTTTCGCTCGGGCTGGAATTCAGCCTACGGCGCCTGATTCGCATCGCGCCCAGCGGAGGCGTGGTGGCGCTCATCGAATGCAGCTTGGTGGCGTGGCTCGGCTACTTCTCCAGCCGGCTGCTCGGCTTTGCCCCGACCGAAAGCATCTTCACTGCGGCCATGTGCGCGATTTCAAGCACCACCATCATTGCCAAGACCTTCTCCGAAAGGGGCATCCAAGGTCGCCTCAGCGAGATCGTTTTCGGCGTGCTGGTGGCCGAAGACCTGATCGCGATTCTGCTCCTCGCTGTGCTGACCGCGAGCAGCACCGGGATGGGCGACGTGCCCGCTGCCGTGCTCGGCCGCGCGGCCGGCCGGCTGCTCCTGGTGATGGCGGGGATGTTGACGGTCGGAATGCTCGTCATCCCGCGCCTGATTCGGTTCGTAGCCCGCGCGGGACGAGGCGAGACGCTGGTGATGTCGTGCCTCGCCGTCGCCTCGGCGTTCGCTTACTTGTCGCAAAAGGCCGGGTACTCGGTTGCCTTCGGGGCGTTCCTGGCGGGCGCGCTGGTGGCGGAATCCGGCGAAGCCAAGGTCGCCGGCCGTTTGATGCGTCCAATCCGCGACATCCTCGCCGGCGTGTTCTTTGTGTCGGTCGGCATGCTGATCGACCTCCGGGCGATCGTGCAGAACCTGCCAGCCGTCCTTGCACTGACCGCCGTCGTGGTGGTCGGCAAGCTGGTCGCCGTCAGCATGGGCACATTCGTCGCCGGCAACGGCGTTCGTCTGTCCATTCAGGCCGGCATGAGCCTGGGGCAGATTGGCGAGTTTTCCTTCATCCTCGCCGCAGTCGGCACCAACGCCGGCGTGTTACGAAGTTTTCTCTTCCCCGTCGCGATTGCGGTATCGGCGTTCAGCACCCTCCTCACGCCGTTCATGATTCGCGGTTCTGCGCACTTTGCCGCAACCGTGGATCGGCGTCTGCCTCATGCCGTGCAGACCTACGCCGCGCTCTACGGTTCGTGGGTCCAGGCTTTGGGCGAGGCGCGCCGGCGGCCGACGGAATGGTCGCGCATCCGGCGGCTTGCGGGCTTCCTGTTCTTGGACGTGGTGATCATCGCCGGCATCGTCATCGCAACCTCGCTCGGACAGACGCGTGTCAGCTTGGCCCTTATCCCAGGCCGCAGCCCCAATCTGACGCGCGCTTTGGTGACCGCGGCGTCCATCGTACTGGCGCTGCCTTTCTTCATCGGTGCCTTGCGAGTCGCGCGGCGATTGGGACTGCTGCTTGCCGAAGGCGCCTTTCCAAGGACCGCAGCTGGCGTCGACTTGGCCGATGCGCCTAGACGGGCGCTGCGAGCCACCCTGGAGCTTGCCATCCTGTTCGCGGCCGGAGCTCCGCTGGTCGCCCTGACCCAACCCTTTCTTCCCGCGCGGTTTCCTTTCGCCGCCGCGCTGATCGTCGGCGTCGCGCTGTTGGCCCTGCCGTTCTGGCGGAGCGCGACCAACCTGCAAGGCCACGTGCGCGCCGGCGCGCAGGCGGTGCTGGAGGCCTTGGTCGCGCAGAGTCGGAGCCATCAGCCGGGGCCAAGCAAGCTGGAAGAGCTGCGAACCCTGATGCCGGGCATCGGTGAGCCGACCGCGTTCACCATCGCCGCCGGCGCGTCTTGCATCGGGCGCAGCCTCAAGGAACTCAATTTGCGCGGACTGACCGGCGCCACCGTGCTGGCGATCGAGCGCAGCAATGGCGACGTGGTCGTCCCCTCCGCCGACGAAACCCTCCGCGAGCACGACGTGCTGGTGCTGACTGGCACCCGCGAGGCGGTGCATGCCGCCTGCGAAGTGCTGCGCCAGTCGCGCCGCCCTTCCCTGGCCACCAGCGACGGCGATTTGCTGGGCTGAGCGCCGCCCGGGGCTGGGCCTATTACTCCCCACGGGCAGGGCTGCGGCGGATTCCTGTTCGAAGAATCCCGCAGGTCTGCCGCGGCTAGCTCAGACTGTCTCGACTGCCGGATTCAACGAACGCACCCATGCGGCGATACTTGCGATAGCGCTGATCCTTCAGCTCTCGCGGAGAAAGCTTGACCAGGTCGGCCAGGTGCTTGCGAATGGCCGCGGCGAGGTTCTGCGCGGTGAGGTCAAAATCGCGGTGCGCGCCGCCAGGGGCTTCGGGGATGATTTCGTCGATCACGCCTAGGCGTAGAATCTCCGGCGCGGTCATCTTCATCGCCGCCGCGGCGTCGGCCTTGCGATCGTCGCTGCGGAACAAGATCGACGAGCAGCCCTCGGGCGTAATGACCGAGTACACGGCGTTTTCCAGCATCATCACGCGGTCGGCTACCCCGATGGCCAGCGCACCGCCCGAGCCGCCCTCGCCAATCACCACCGAAATGATGGGCACCGGGAGACTGGCCATGACCTCAAGGCTCTTGGCCACCGCCTCGGCCTGGCCGCGCTCTTCGGCGTCAATGCCGGGAAACGCGCCGGGGGTGTCGAGCAGGCACAGCACCGGCCTGCCGAATCGCGCCGCCAAATCCATCAGCCGCATCGACTTGCGATATCCCTCGGGCTTGACCATGCCGAGGTTGCGCAGAAGCTTCTCCTTCGTCTTGCGCCCCTTCTGCTGGCCGAGCACGACGACCGGATTACCGTCGAAGAATCCAAGACCAGCGATCATCGCAGCATCGTCGGCGAAACGGCGGTCGCCGTGCAGCTCGCGAAAGTCCGTGATGATGCGCGATAGATAGTCCAGCGTGTACGGGCGTGCCGGGTGCCGCGCAAGCTGGACCTTCTGCCAAGGCGTCAGGTCAGCAAAGATGCGCGTCTGCAGCTCGTCGGCGTGCTTTTCCAGCACGTGGATTTCGCGGGTCAGATCCGTCGATGCCCGACCGCGCTGTTTGAGCGCAGAGATCTTGCGCTGCAACTCGACGATCGGTTTCTCGAAGTCTAGGACCGGGATGTCAGGGGTCTTTTCTTTCTTGGCTGCCATGGAGAGTTGGGCATCCTCTTTCGGCGGAGGCCAACAGTCAACTCTCGCGTGGGCGGTGGCGAGTTTGCGTTTTCCCCATCAAAGTGGTGGACTCGCGTTGCGCACCAGATCCAGGAAATACGACTCGAACCACCTGCCCGCCTGGGGAGCGCCGGGGGCGGCGTCGGCGATTGCGCACATCTCGTCGAAACGAGGCTGCGCGGGATCCGCGACCCCGTCCGACTCGCCCGGCGGTTTGATCCAGAGATAGGCGTCGACGCCTCGGATCGGCTCGGCGCGCGGCCGTTCGCCGAGCCCGGCGCCCTTGATGTTGCACCAGTTACCCCACTGGTGGCGGATGCCGCCCCGTCCGTTGCGAGACGTATCGATGACGAAGCCTTTGCCCTTGATGCCATACATCCCCAGCGTTTCGGCGAACATCTTCACGTAGGTCAGCTCGTTCGGGCAAGGGTTGGTCAGGGACAGTGCAGCCCCGTCACGGTTGGACAGGTGGGTGTAGTTCGAGACATTGGTGGCGAAGCCGCGAATCATGTCGGGGCCGCCCGCTTCTTCCAGAATTCGCTTGAACACGACCGCCATTCGCTCGCGATTCTTGTCCCAGCCGAGCCAGCCCGCGTGGGCCGCGTCGAGATAGAGGCTGACGTTGGGCAACGCGAGCTTCTTGATGGCGTACACGATCGATCTTCGGTAGGCGTCGGCCGATGCTGCACACTTCGGGTAGTGCATGTTGGTGGTGAAGTTGGCGAGCGAATCGGGCTCGACAATCACCGCGATGGGCTGGTCGGGATGGGACTGGAACTCGGCCGCGATGGGATCGATGAATTCCGTCCGATAGCGAGCCTCGCCGTCAGCTTCCACCAAGAGCTCGCCGGCGGAAGCTTTGGCGGCGCAGTCTTTGTTCGGCAGATTGTTCAGCACGTAAGCCGATAGCGTCGGCTGGCCGTTCTCGTCTTGCTGCTGCTTGGCCTGGTCGAGAAATCGCGGCAGCTTCGACACCGTGGCAATGGCGTCCATCCAAATTGCCGTCGGGTGCTGCTCGACCTTGCGGATCTGGGCCGCCAGCTCTGGGTGATTGCGTGCGGTGGATTCCACCTGCTCGAGGTAGTCGGGATTGAGGAAGAAACGGACGCCCTTGAACGGATTCTTGCCGACGGAATCGCTGACGAAGACCACGTTGTTGGCCTGGTCAGACCGCCTGCCCAGCAAGCGGCCGCAGCCTGACGCTGCGAGAACGAGAATGAGACACACACATTTCTTCATCGAGTCACCTGATGCATGATTGCCGATCATGGGTTGATCCGGCCGATTTTGTTGCCCACTTCTTCGGTGAACCAAAGGTTGCCGTCTGGACCGACGGTGATGCCGGCGGGATCGCCATGGGTCGTCAGTACCGGAAATTCCGCTATTTCCCCGGACGGCGTGATCCGACCAATCTGACCAGCGTTGTTTTCAGTGAACCACAGGTTGCCGTCCGGTCCCGCTACAATGCTAACAGGATAGCTTCGTTCGGTGGGAATGCCGAACTCACTGATAGCACCGGCGGGCGAGATTCGGCCGATGCGATTCCCGGCATATTCGGTGAACCACAGGTTCCCATCAGGGCCGGCCGCGATGCCCCAGGGGCGGCTGTTCTCGTTCGGAAGCCGATACCAGCTTGGGGTGTTATCGAGAGGCACCTTGGCGACGAAATCGCTCTGGTTTTCGGTCAGCCAGAGGTTCCTGTCCGGGCCCAAGACGATCCCCAGCCACACGCCAGGGAAGCCGCACGACAGTTCGCGAATCGTGCCGTCGACGACGCTGCCGATGCCATCGGCTTCGTATCCGGTGAACCACAAGCGTCCGTCGGGGCCGATGGCCAAGCTCTTGGGCAAGCTCGCAGCGCCGTCGAGCGCCAGCTCGGTGACTTTCCCGTCCACCGTGGCGAAGCCGATGTTGTGGCCCAAGACCTCGGCAAACCAGAGGTTGCCGTCGAGGCCCGCCGCGATGCCGAAGGGGCCGGAGTCCTTGGTCGGGACCGGAAACTCGGTGATCTTGCCGGCGGGCGTGATGCGGCCGATGTTGTCGCCGCCATATTCGGTGAACCACAAATTGCCGTCAGGTCCTGCCGCTATCGCCCGAGGCTGGCTGACATCCGTGGGCAGGTCGAATTCGACAACCAGATGCGGCCCCTCCGCTTTCCCGCCCGTGCCCCCGACACTGCTCGCCCCGGCCGCGCCGCCCACGTTTCCAGGAACACCAGCCGCCCCAGGCACCGTGTCTTCGACCGGGGCCGACAAAAGCTCGGAGCGCCCGCACGCAGCGAGCAACAGCAAGGCCGCGAGAAGAGGCAGGCTTGGTCTCATTCAGCTTCCGACGGGGAGCATAGAAGCAGGACCAGCCATCGGCAAGAGCCTGCTAGATTCTCCTCATCGTGCGACCAAGCGAAACCTTGCTCATCGACGGCCCGGTGGGACGGTTGCAGACCCTCGTCGACCATCCGGACGAACTGCGTGGTCTGGCGGTGGTCGCGCATCCGCATCCGCTCTTCGGCGGGGCAAACAACAACAAGGTCGTCTACACGTTGGCGCACACCCTGCGCGACCTTGGTCACGTGGCGTTGCGACCCAACTTTCGAGGCGTCGGACGCAGCACGGGCACCCACGACTTCGGCCAAGGCGAAACCGACGACCTGCTGGCGGTGCTCGACTACGCCACCAAGCAATGGGATCCAACCGGCGTGCTTCCCGTGGTGCTGGCGGGATTTTCGTTCGGCGCTTTCGTGCAGACCCAAGTAGCGAAGCGGCTTTGCGACGGTGGGCATGCCCCTGCCCGCCTGGTACTGGTCGGAACCGCCGTCGGCGAGGTCGAGGATGCGCGCCAGTACCAGCCGCCGCCGATTCCTCGCAGCAGCATCCTGATCCACGGCGACCACGACGAGGTGGTCCCGCTGAAGAACGTGTTGGCGTACGCGGAGGCGAACGACCTGCGGGTGATCGTGGTGCCGGGAGCCGACCACTTCTTTCACGGCCGCCTGAATCTGATTCGCGAGATCGTCGAGAAGGCGTGGCTCGGGGCGGGGAGAGCACAGAGAATTTAGAGGGCACAGAGACCGGAATGATACGATGGCCCGATGTTTGTGAGGAATCCGATCGGAAGCCGACATCTCATTCACATCGTTTGGCCTCTCGTGCTGACTTGCCTTGCGCTGCTCGCGCCAGGCGCGGCCTGGGCGCAGATGGGCGGCTCGTCGGGAACCGCCGGACTCTCCACCAGCGACTTCACCTTCTACCTTGAGCTCTACGACTCAAGTCAGAAGGTCTGGGCGCCGATGAACGCGACCCAGCAGCAATACTTCTTCAACCGGGCGCGGTGTGAATGTGTCGGCGATGCGAGCAACTACAGCGGTCATGTGAAGATCGCCATCCAGCCCGCGTCGGGTACGGCCCAGAAGATCCAGACTCTGCTCGCAGCCAACGACGTCTCCATGGGAGCCGGGCGACTCTACGCCGGCAGCAATGCCATCAACTGTCTTGGACCACAGGAATATGTTGGCGACATTTCTGCCTTCTGCACCAACCTGCTCGATCCTAGCAACTACAACCAGAGCTTTCCGATGACCGAATTCATGAGCAAACGCGTCTATGAGAGCCCGCCGATCCCAGTGGCATGGATCTATGGTTCGGAAACCTCGTGTGGGGCTTCCCGCACTTGCGATGCGACGAGTGTTTGCGCGAGCCCCTTGGAATCGCAGACCATCTTTCTCTGGGTGCAGACGACCGGCAACAACTATCCGGATACCACTGAGCTGTCCTTCTCGCTGAATCTGAACGGCGAGCTCCAGTACGGCCCCACCAACGTGACCGCGGTGGGCGACAATGCGTCGCTGGTCGTCGACTGGAGCTGGCCAGCCGGCATCACGCCATCTGCGGACCCGAATTTCTTGGGTGTCCAAGTCTTCTGCCAACGCGAGCCCGGCGTGCAGGTATTTCCTTCGGGAACGTACGCCCCGTCCTACTTGACGGCTGCGTCGCTGTGCCCGAACGCTGTGCCCGCGACCTCGGTCTATGGCGCATTTGCGAATCTCGACCCGAGGTATCTGTGCTCGGGTCTGCTACCATCCGCGGCGACCAGCTATCGCATGACGTACCTGCAGCACGGAATCGCCTACAGCGTCGGCGTCGCTGCCGTCGACCGATACGGCAACATCAACGGGATCGCCGACGTCGTGTCCGCAACGCCCACAGCGTCCGCTACGCCTGACGCGTCCGAGGCTCCCACGGCTCAGATCGTCTATAGCGCCGGCTGCTCCTGCTCGCTGACCGATGGGCCCGGCAGCGGTCGCGGGATCGCCTGCTTTGGGTTCCTCGCGATCGGATTGTTCTGGCGCATCCGTCGGCGGCGATAGGTGGACGCCGCCAGCCGTGAGCGCCCGTCGCGGGGCTACACGTAGATCCGCGGAACGCGATCGGCGATCATGCACAGTACCTCGTAGGGGATCGTGCCGATGGCCGTGCAGAGCGATTCCAGCGCGACGACGTGGCCGTCGTGTTCGCCGAACAGCAGCACGTCGTCGCCGTTGTAGGCGGTACCGTCGGGGCCAATATCGACCATGGTTTGGTCCATGCACACGTTGCCAGCGACCTTGTGGCGGACGCCGCGAATGATCACCTCGCCTCGGTTCGACAGCAGGCGGTTGTAGCCGTCGCCGTAGCCGATGGGCAGGGTCACGACGCGGGTTTGCCGGCGGGTGTGAGCGGTGTGGTTGTAGCTGATGCCCGCCCCTTCGGACACGACCTTGAAGAAGGCCACCTTGGTCAACAGCGACATGACCGGGCGGAGGCGGCGTTGGCCGAAATCCTTCTGGCCGGCGTAGCCGTACAGCATGATCCCAGGCCGTACGAGGTTGAAGTGCGACGATGGGTAGTGAATGACGCCTTCGGAATGCGCCAGATGAACCAAGGGCGGCAGCCTGTCCGCCTTGTCCATGCGTTCGACGATGGCGGTAAAACGCGCGATCTGTTCCAGCGTGAATTCTTCGTCGGTGTCCGCCTTGGCCAAATGGGAAAAGACCCCGTCCAGAGCGATGCCCGGCAACGCCAGCGTCTGGTCGATGAACGCGTCCGCGTTGTACCAGTGCACACCGATGCGTTCCATACCGGTGTCGATCTTCAGATGCACCCGCGCGGTTTTTCCCATCGCCACCGCCGTGGCCGAGATGAGTCGCGACTTTTCCTCGGACGAGCTGGTGATGCCGATGTCGTGCTCAAGGAAGTCGGGCACCTGATCCGCATTGATGGCGCCAAGCACAAGAATGGGCGCCGTGATGCCGTGCTGGCGCAAATAGATGCCCTCTTCCAGCAGCGCCACGCCCAGGCTGTGCGCACCCAAAGACAGCAACGCTCGGCTGACCTCGAGAATGCCGTGCCCATAGGCATTCGCCTTCACCACGCCCATGATTTTCACGTTCGGTGCGACGAGCGACCGGGCAATGGCGAAGTTGTTCGCCAGATTCTCCAGCGAGATGAGGGCACGCGTCGGACGATTTCGGAAGGTTTCAATGGCCATGGACAGAGCCAGGTTAGGCCTGCTTGGGGCGAAGGACCAGTTTCACGATGGAGCCCCGAGGGCTGGCTTGCGCACTCGACCGCTACAGCGTCAGAGGGCACGGGGTCGATGATGACTGGACCGCGGTACACGTGGGCGGCTGGCAACCAGAGCTCCCATCGGGCGGCCGGGGACCGCAGGTCACGCAGCACTTGGTGTCGACCTGACAGAGATCGTGGGCGGTTTCGCAGGAGGCATTGAGTGGCAAAGTGCCAACTGCGCAGTGCCCATTCACGCACGCGCAGGTGCTGAACGTTGCACACCTCGCGCCGCAAGGAATCGGGGCCGGGACCGGATCGCCCACTGCCAAGCAGGCGCCGCAACACCCAGCGGATGACCGGAAGACACAATCGCCGTCGCTGTTGCACGCGCCCGTGCCGCTATCTACGATGGAGCCATCGTGCCCGGCGGTTCCGCCAGCGCCCCCCGTGTCGCCGGCCGCGCCTCCACTTCCGCCCTGCCCGTTCACCCGCGACGTGCAAAGTCCCGCCGAGCAGTCGACGACCAGGATGCCGCGCTGGCCTACAGTGTTGCCATCTTCCGCCCGAGGACTGGAGGACTTCGCGCAACCCAAGCCCGAACAATTGGGGACCGGAAAAGCGCAACTCGCGGCATTGGCAACGCCAACCACCAAGTCGCTCCCGCAGCAGGTTGGAATCGTGGCCTGCTTGCAGTCGCTTGCAGTGGTGCAGGCTTTCATGGTCGGAGAGACGGCACCCGTGCTGTCGAGGCACGGATTGCCGGTCGCTCCGCCCGATCCCGTGGTTCCACCGTCGCCTATTGTTCCGCCGCCGCCGGCTGCGCCGTTGCCGGTGATTCCGCCGTCGCCGGGGGCTCCGCCGCTCCCAGTGGCGCCACCCGATCCTTTGGCTCCGGCATTGCCGGTGATTCCACCGCTGCCGGTGGCTCCGCCGTTGCTGCTGCCAGCGCTGCCACCGGCGGAAGACAGGACGTCGGTTGGTGCTTGGGCGTCGCCAGCCGCAGGGCCACTCGACTTGCAGCCAACCCACGAGCCAGCGGCTGCCAGGAAGGCGGTCAGGGGCAGAATCGTTATCGCGAGGAATTCATTGCGCATGCCCCGGGAATTGCAAGGTTTGGACCGTCACCGCCGGGCAATGCTATTGCGAGAATTCAGGCAAATCTTGCGTCTCAGCCTCGGTACAGGCTCAGGAATCCGAGGCGTAAGGGCAAACGGCCAGTGGAGGACGGCGGTCGAGGGACAAGAGGCGCGAGGTCCCAGGACAGGGCATACTCCTGCCCGGAGGCATCCATGGGAAAGGCGCGAAGCCTACAGAGTCTGACGCAAGCCGTTCGAGCTTTTCAGGAAAGTCGGGTGCTGCTCACGGCGCTAGAGCTGGACGTATTCGCGAGGCTCGGCGATGGGTCGACTCCTGCCGACTTATCCTCGAAGTTGGGCACGAACCTTCGCGCTACCGAAATGCTGCTCAATGCTCTCGTGGCCGTGGGCGCCCTGTTCAAGGAAGACGGCGTCTTTCGCTGTACGGAAGAATCGAAAGCGCTCGGGCCTGCGCGCATGGAGTTTCTGCACACGGTTCATCTTTGGGATACCTGGTCCACGCTCAGCGACTGTGTGAAGGTGGGCAAGGCCACCGCCACGCGTGGTCCCGAGAGCTTTCCCGATGCGCGCACGCGCGCCTTCATCGCCGCCATGCACGCGCGCGCTCGGGACAACGCTGAACAAACCGCTCGCCTGTCCGGCATTCGCGATGCGAAGCAAATGCTGGACGTGGGCGGCGGCTCGGGTGCCTACACCATCGCGTTCGCCAAGGCGTGCCCAGCATTGCAGGCCGAAATCCTGGACCTCGGTGCGGTGGTGCCACTGGCCGAGGAGTACATCCGCGAGGCGGAGCTGCAAGGCCGAGTGCGCGTCCGCCCCGGCGATATGCGCACGGCGGATTTCGGCGAAGGATACGACTTGGTGTTGCTCTCTGCGGTCTGCCACATGTGGGGCGAAGACGACAACCGCACTCTCATCGAGCGTTGCGCCCGCGCGCTGGTTCCCGGTGGTCATCTCGTAATCCGCGAGTTCATCCTCGACGAGGATCGAACCGCGCCGCCATTCGCGGCCCTTTTCGCGATCAACATGCTGGTCGGCACTGAGCACGGGAATAGCTACACCGAGGGCGACTATCGAACCTGGATGACCGAGGCCGGCCTGGCCACCATCGTTCGCCCCGACCCCAGGGGAGACGTGCTGGTAGCGACGAAAGGTTGACCCATCTGGTGGCCTTTGTACCGAAATTCGCGATCGGGATGGTTAACGCATGGTTGCTCTGCGTGCCGTTGCTGATCCAGGGGTTCTTGATCGCAGGAACCCGCAGGGATGTCGCCAAGCGGATGTCGGACATGACCGGCTACAGCGCAAAGGAGAAGGTGGCCACCACGGTTGCTTCGCTTGCCCCGTACGTCTTCATGGTGGTGACGGTCTGGACGCCGTTCACAAACACGATGCCCCTTCTGGTCGTGGGCGCTGTTTTGTACCTGGCTGGAATGGGTTCTTTTCTCGCCACGATCCGCGTGTTCGCCAGCGCGCCCACTAACCAACCTATCGAGCGAGGCCCCTATCGTCTGTCCCGCAATCCACTCTATGTGTCGACGGCCTTCGTATTCCTAGGGATCTGCCTCGTCACAACGAACGTTGTCCTGCTCGCGATCCTCGTCGCGATGTCTATTCCACAGCACTTCATGATCCTGGCGGAGGAGCGCGCATGTGCCCGGCGATTTCAGGACTCGTACCGTCGGTACGCAGAGAGCGTCCCGCGGTATTTGGCGTAGGCGCTAACAAGGATCTGTGGAGAGTGTCGCGTTCCGCTCGGGGGAAGAAGCAACGCTCAACGATGGCCGCCGCCGTGGCCGCCGCCGAAGCTGCCGTGGCCACCGAAGCTGCCACCGTGATAGCCGCCGTAAGCGCCGGAAGCCGCGGGAGCCTGATGGTAGACATGCCCGCCGGACGGAGCGCCGTAGTGAACGCTGCCGCGGGCACCAGCCCAGGTTCCGCCGCCTCTTGGTCCACCGTAGCCACGCGTCGATCCGCCGCCGCGATACCGGCCCCAGCCGTAGCCGCCGCGGAAAAGGCCGTGGTACCAGCCGAAGTGCCCGGGGCCCCAAACGCCGAAGAACGGGTACGGGCCCCAGCCCCAAACCCAAGGTGCCGCCAGCCACGACCACCCGTAGCTGGGGTAGTAGACGTACGAATACGGGTACTCGTCATTGGCCGTGCCTTCGTAGGTGTACTGGTCGCCGTACGGCATGAAGACCCAGCCGTATTGGCCGGTGTAGACCCACTGGCCGGTTGCGGCCCCTTGCGAAGGCGCGGCCGGCGACTGAGCCTGCTGCTCTTCGACGCTTTGCGGAGGCGGTGGTGGTTGCGCGGGCGGGGCCGGCGGCGCTTGCGTCGGTGCGGCCGACGGTGGTTGTACTGGCTCAGGCGGCTGCCCCGGCAGGGACGCCGCGGCCGGATCCGCCTCTGCTGGCCCCTCGTCGGCTCGGGCCAATCCCGCGCCAACGAGCGACGCACAGACGAGAGTCACCAAAACTTTCTTCATGATGTCACCTCGGCCCTCATGACCATTGGACGATCAAAATCCGTGCCCAATTCTACGGCCGCGGAACAAAAGGACCACAAGATGCGGATCCTTTGTGGCAGTGCGGTTTTGGCAGTGACGGTGCCGGCTCCGCACGTCCCCGAGTGGCGACATCGTCGCGGGGCAGGTAGACGGATGCTCTCGACACCCATGCGTGGAACTGGTTCAGGCTCTGCTCGCCGAGGATTATAAGAAGGACGATGAACCCTGAAGCGGTGCCGGAAACCGTCGAGCGCCTGAATCGCACTGTGCGCTTGCTGTTCGCGACGAGGATCGTTCGCCTCTTCGGCTACGGATTGATGTCAGTTGTCCTGGTCCTGCACTTGAGTGCCTCTGGTCTTGCAGAAAGTCAGATTGGCCTTCTTCTGACGCTGACCCTCCTCGGCGATGCGGCCATTTCGCTCTACATCACCACGCGGGCTGATCGGATAGGAAGGCGACGGATGCTGCTGGCGAGCGCGGCGCTCATGATTTTGGCCGGGGTGACCTTTGCCAGCACGCGCTCCTTCTTGCTCCTGCTGATGGCGGCCACCGTCGGCGTCATCAGTCCCAGCGGCAACGAAGTAGGGCCATTCCTCGCGGTCGAACAGGCGGCGCTGTCGCAGGCGATTCCGGCCCAGCGCCGCACCGGCGTTTTTGCTTGGTACAACTTGGTTGGATCCTTCGCGACTGCGCTTGGCAGCCTGTGCGGCGGGACGCTTGCCGAGGTGCTGCAAGGGTGCGGGCTGACCACCCTGGCGAGCTACCAGACCGTCGCTGCCGTGTATGCCACGGTCGGCGCCGCCCTGATTGTTCTCTTTGCGCAGCTGTCTTCCGCCGCGGAATCGAACCGCGACGCGGTCGCCAACGCAAAACCAGCCGGGGTCACCCTGCACTTCGGAATGCAGACCTCGCGGAACAAGGTTCTGAAGCTGGCCGGCCTGTTTTCCATTGACGCTTTCGCCGGGGGATTCGTGGTGCAGGCTTTTGTGGCGTATTGGTTTGCGCAGCGGTTTGCGGTTTCGCCCAGCCTGCTCGGCGGAATTTTCTTCGCCGCCAACATCCTCGCTGGGCTGTCGGCCCTGAGTGCGTCGTACCTGGCAAGGCGCATCGGCCTGCTCGCAACCATGGTCGCGACCCACCTCCCGTCGAACGTGCTCCTGCTGCTGGTCCCCCTGATGCCGAACTTGTGGCTCGCCATCGGCGTGCTGCTCCTGCGTTTCAGCATTTCCCAGATGGACGTTCCGACCAGGCAGGCCTACACGATGGCCCTGGTCCCGCCCGCCGAACGATCGGCCGCGGCGGGCGTGACGGGCATTGCTCGCACGCTGGGGGCGGCGCTCTCTCCGATTGCAGCCGGCCCCCTTTATGCGTCGGCGGCACTGGCCAGCATTCCCTTCTTCTTGGGCGGTGGCCTCAAAGTCATCTACGACCTGCTGGTCTGGCGGTCGTTCAACAAGGTGAAGATCGACCTTGGGCAGTAGAGCTCAGGTCAACAGCCAGCCGCGAACCAGCCGAGCCAGCGCGTCGACGACCAGCGGCTGGTGGGTGCGCAAGTTGATTTCTTCGCGCCGAAACCATGTCCGTTGCCGACGAGCATAGGCCGCCGTCACGCTCTTGGTCGCCGCGACCGCCATGTCCAAGGTGACCTTGCCGTCCAGGTAGTCCCCGAGTTGCTTATAGCCAAGGGCTTGCATCGAACGCGCATTTGCATAGCCGGCCTCGCGCAAAGCGCGAACCTCATCGAGAAAGCCAGCGGCCATCATTCCATCGACGCGGGCAGCGATGCGAGGCCGCAGCAGATCGAGGTCGAAATCAAGAATCACGGAAAACATCCGCAACGGAGGCGGTGGTGGGGCCTTTTGCCGCCGCAGATCGCTGATGGTGGCGCCGGTCTGCTCGAACACTTCGAGCGCGCGACTGATTCGCACCAAATCGCCGGTCTTGATCTTCGCCGCGGCCTCCGGATCGATGCCAGAAAGCCGTTCGTGCATCGCCGCGGTTCCGACCTGCGCCGCCTCCGCTTGATGGCGCGCGCGGATTTCAGGGTTGGCCCTCGGCGCCTCGAACAGACCTCGGACCAACGCGCGAAAATAGAGGCCGGTTCCACCCACGATGATGGGCAATCGCTCTCTTGCGACCGTGTCGACGATGATGGTGTGCGCAGCATTGGCCCACGCGGCGGCATGGAATTGCTCGGCCGGAGAGACCAAGTCGAGCAAGTGGTGGGGAATCGCGGCGCGCTCGGCCGCGGTTGCCTTGGCCGTCCCGATGTCCATCCCGCGATAGACCTGCATGGAATCGCAGCAGATGATCTCCCCACCCAACTGCTCGGCCAGCTCCAGACCCAGCGCACTTTTCCCAGAAGCGGTCGGTCCGAGGACTGCAACGACGGGCGGGTGGTGGGCACTTTGGCTTGGACGGAAAATCACGTTCGGCCTAGACGTTGCTCGATTTCACTTAGCGGCATACGCAGCAGAACAGGTCTTCCATGCGGACAGTGCGAACGCAAATCCACCTCGTCCAACTGGGCCAGCAGGGCGACGGCCTGTTCGCGGCTGACACTGTCGCCGGCGCGCAGAGCACCATGGCAGGCCATGGTGGCGAAGACGTGGTCGAAACCAGCCTTGGCGATGTCACTGCCGCTGGTCTGGCCGTCGGTTTGTCCCTCGGCGTGTTCCTCGGCAGCCAGGCCGGCAACCACGTCGGTAAGAAGAGGCTTCGGGTCAACCTTCTTTAGCAAATCCGGTACCGCACGCAGGAGCAGGGTCTTCGGCCCGAAGTCCTCCACCTCGAAGCCCAGGTCCGCCAAAACCTGCAACGCAGAACCGGCGCGAACCGCCGCGACAGTTGCCTCGTCGATTTCGATTGGAATCGGGAAAAGCAGCCTCTGGCGTGCCACCTGACGCAGCCGGTGAGACTGCCGTAGCCGCTCGAAGGTGATGCGTTCGTGCGCGGCGTGCTGGTCGACGATGACCAGCTCGTTTTCGCCCTCGCAAATCAGGTACGTCCCGTGCAACTGGCCGATGTATTCCAGCCCTGCGAAGAACCCGGATGGCCGCATCACCGCCAACTGCGGCGGCGCCAGCTGTGGCGCCCGCTCCTCCTTCGGGATGTCCAGCCCCTCAACCGTATGCGACAAGGCGCGCGGCCTTGCTCGCTCGGCTGGGTGCAGCGGTTCTTGCCAGCCGTGGTCCTGCGCTCGTGGAGCCGGCGCGGGAGATTCGGCGAGACCCAGCTCCGGTGCTTGCAGGTTTTCTGGCGGCAAGGTGTAGGCGCGAAGAGGTGTGGACGGCAACCATGGCGCTCGTGCGACCGCGGCGCCGACCACGTGCCGAACGGCCCCGTAGACCTCTTGGGGACGAGCGAAGCGAACCTCCAGCTTTTGCGGATGAACGTTGATGTCGAGCTCTTGCCCCGGCACCTCCACGAACAGGGCGGCCAGGGGATAGCGGCCTCTTTCCATCAGCTCGCCGTAGCCCATGCCGAGGGCGTGCAGCAACGAACGATCGCGAACGAAGCGCTTGGCGACGAACAGAAAAGTCGAGCGCGGCGTGGCGGAAGCCTCCTCGGGCGCGGCCAAGAAAGCGCGCACCACGACGCCGGCTTCTTCGCCCTGGGCTTCGTGAAGGACGCTCGCACCCCGCCTGGCAAGCGCCGCACGGACCCGTTCGCCCATGTCTCGATGGGACGGAAGGTCCAGCACGACACGACCATTGGCCCGCAGGCGGAAGTGAATCTCGGGATGTGCGAGCGTGAGCCGCAGCACCGCCTCGGCGATGTTGGCAGCCTCGGTCGCCTCGGACTTCATGAACTTGAGACGCGCGGGCGTGTTCCAGAAAAGGTCGCGCACCTCGATGTGCGTGCCGTCGGGCATGCCGACGTCGCCGCTGTTGGTTTCGATGCCGGCCTCGTGACCAAGCGAAAAGCCGGCGCTCATGGTCGGGCGCTTGCTACGGATGGTCAGCCGAGCCACGGCGGCAATCGACGGCAGCGCTTCGCCGCGGAAACCAAAGGTCGACAGCCCCCATAGGTCGTCGTGGGCACTGATTTTCGAGGTCGCATGGCGAAGCAGTGCCAGTCGGACTTCCCCGGCGGTCATGCCGCTGCCATCGTCCACCACGCGAATCAGCCGCCGCCCGCCCGCCTCGATTTCGACGTCTACGTGGCGAGCGCCCGCATCGATGGAATTCTCCACCAGTTCCTTGACCACCGAAGCCGGTCGCTCGACCACCTCGCCAGCGGCGATCTGGTCCGCCAGCGCGGACGGCAAGACGTGAATGCGGGGCGCCGGGGTNNCTGGTCCGCCAGCGCGGACGGCAGCACGTGGATGCGCGGCGCTTCGTCGGAACGGGGAATGTCCATGTCCCGCTAGGATATTCCAACTGGAGCCGCGATGTGCGGCGAAGAAGAGCCTCTGTCCTAGTGCCGCCGGTCAGAATTT
>PMLH01000114.1 GCA_003159055.1 Myxococcales bacterium | reverse complement strand
CACTTTTCAGACACCCTCTGAGCGGCGGGCGGACAATTTCTTCGTCCAAGGGACGTGGCCCAATCGTTATCATGATGTGGTCCATGTCGATTCTCGACCCACCATGGCCTTCAAAGCGCCCGTCAGCATAGACGACGAGTCGGCGCTGGCTCGATTTCGCGCGGGAGAGCGCGATTTCATTGGACTTCTCTATCGTGAGACGTACGAAACCGTGGACGCGACGGTGGGACGCGTTTTGCGCGGGGCCGATCGCGAGACGGTCGTGCACGAGCTGTATTTTCGGTTGCTTTCCAATCCCGATCTGCGCCGCAATTTCGTTGGGGGCTCGCTGCGCTCCTGGCTCGCCACCGTGGCGTACAACCTGGCCGTGGATTTCTGGCGGCGCCACAGACGGGAAACCAATCTCGAAGATGGAAACCCGCCGCTTATCGATCCGATGGCCCAGCGAATGGAGGAGCGGGCCGAGCTGAACCTCTTCGTGGAACGGTTCCGGCGCGACGGCTTGCCCGGGGAGCTGTGGCCACTGTTCCAAGCCCGCTTCGTGGAGCGACTGGGCCAGCGCGAGGCCGCACGTCGCCTCGGCATACCTCGCACCACGTTGGTTTATCGCGAGCTGCGCGTACGACGCTTGCTGCGCGCCTATCTGCGTAGGAGGGCACTTCCATGAGCACGAGTCATGATGAGCTGCGAAGGTTGGTGGATGGGCACTTCAGCAAGGGGCTGTCTTCGGCCAACGAAACACGTCTGCGCGACCATCTGCCCGCATGCTCAGACTGCCGCGCAGCCTACGAGTCGTACCAAGCTGCGGAGAGGCTGGATCCCAAGGCGCTTCCGCCGCGCGAGCGGCTGGCGATTGGGCTGGGACTTCGGTCGGACGTGAAGTCGCCGCA
Organism: Myxococcales bacterium; assembly: GCA_003159055.1. Next base: position 1,870 of record PMLH01000114.1, on the reverse strand, counting down.
GCGCCGCGGCGTGCGATGGGCCGTTGGAACCCTATCGGCGGTGGCGGCGGTGGCTTTGTTGCTTGTCGCGACCTCCTCCATCACTGGCCATGTGAAGAATGGGATGATTGCCCGCGGGAAAGTCATCGAGAGCCCAGAATCACTGGAGGTGGCGGTCTTCCGCGTGAAGGGCGAACGGGAATCGACGCGCGTGAGCGATGTCGTTTCCCCTGGGGATGAATTGGCCTTCGCCTACCGCAACGAGATGGGCAAGGCTTTCCTCATGATCTTCGCCATTGATGGTGCCGGCCATTTGGCTTGGTACCACCCGGCGTGGACGGATCCCGCGGACAATCCCACGGCCGTGCCCATCACGAAGCAGATTGGCTTCAAGGAATTGCCCGAGGCGGTGAGGCATTCCTTGCAAGGCAGGTCGCTGACCGTACACGCATTGTTCATGGACAAGGCCCTCGACGTGCGCACGGTCGAGGCCAGGGCGGCACGGGGAGAAATCGCGGCGGATGCCGACGCTGGTGAGGTCTTGCGCGCGATGGTGTTCGAGGTGCGGCCATGAGAAGGCTGGGGATCCTTCTGGGGGCGCTGTGCCTGCTTCGGGTGACGCCGGTCCACGCGGCCGACAAGCGTCCGCGCAACGCGGTCTTCGCCCTGATCATGGGCGTGAATCGCAGCGTGGATGCTGACCTCAAGACCTTGCTCTACGCCGACGACGACGCGGTTCGATACCAGGAGCTGTTTCGCGCGCTCGGCGCGAGGACCCAGTTGCTTGCACGATTGGATCGCGACACCACGGCGCTGTCGCCGCAGGCCGCGGCGGAGGCCTTGCCGCCGACAAAGGCATTTCTTGGCAAAGTGGTCTCGCTGCTCGCCTCGGAGATCGCGGTGGCGCATGACCGCGGGGTGAAGACCACGCTCTATGTGCTTTACGCCGGGCACGGCAATGTGGACGGGGACGGGTCTTACCTGACCCTGGAGGACGCGCGGCTGTCGGGGGACCAATTGGCGCGGGAAATCCTCGACCCCATCGGCGCAGATGAAAACCACCTGATCGTGGATGCGTGCTATTCCTATCTCCTCGTGGGCGAGCGTGGTCCGGGGAGCGTGCGACGCAGGGTCGAGGGATTTTCCGCAACCTCGGAGCTTGGACGGCGGAGCAATCTCGGGCTCCTGCTTTCCACCTCGTCAGGCGACGAAAGCCACGAGTGGGGCGCCTTTCAGGCGGGGATCTTCAGTCATGAGGTGCGCTCCGGTCTGTACGGGGCGGCGGATCTGGATGGTGACGGCAGCATCACCTACGCCGAGATCGCGTCCTTTCTCAATCGCGCGAACCAGGCCATCGTGAACGAGAANNGGATTTTCACAACGCCAAGGGGCGGGGCTTTCGTCTCGTGCGTCCCGGCGGCGCCAGCCCTCTTTACGTGCGCAACATCGAGGACGGCAAGGAGCTGACGGTGCCGGCGTCCGACGAGAGCGTCGCGCTCTTGGCATCGGAGTTTGTCGATCCGCGCGTTGCAGAACGAGGAGCCGCCCACCAAGCCTTCAGCCTCATCTTTTCATTGCCGTTCGATCACGCCTCGGAGGACTTGGTGGTCGTGCAGCGCCCGTCGCCGCCCTCCCAGCCGGCATCCCGGCCGACGCGCAAGGTCGTGCTGTGGTCCTGCGGCGTGGCCACGGCGGCAGGTGCTGTCGCGGGAGGGTTCCTGCTCTGGGACGCCTCACGCCTCCGAGACGAGGCGCGGGATTCATCGCAACAGCGCGCGGCCCAGCTCAACGATGGCATTCATACGCGAAACGCGGGCGCCGTGGTTGCGTTTGCCGCTGCGGGGGCGGTCATCACGACGGGCATCGTGACTTGGTTGTTGACAGGGCGACG
>PMLH01000425.1 GCA_003159055.1 Myxococcales bacterium | reverse complement strand
AGTATTGACGCTATACCAAGCGGGTGTGACAATCCGCCCAGCTTTGAAGCAGAAGTCCAATCGCTCGAGCCACCGTCGGGCCAGCCCGACCGGCGAAGCGAAGCCGCCTCATTCCACCACGTCGCTTGCCGTTCGTGAGGCCGATCTCTGCCCGCCGGGCCGCAATGTCAGGAGTCCCTCGTGAGCCCGCCTCCGGCTGATACCGCGTCGGCGCAGCCCCCTTCGGGAAGGCGGTACCATCCGCTGGCCGTGGTTGGGAAGGCTTTCTCGCCGCTGTCAGGGGCGATCGCGCTGTTCGGGGAGCACATCATTCTGCTTGGCCGCGCCTTGATCTGGCTATTCAGGCGGCCGTTGCGGATTCGGCTGTTTCTGGATCAGATGGAGTTCGTCGGCGTCGGGTCGCTGCCTATCATCATGTTGGTCGGATTCTTTACCGGCGCGGTCACGGCGCTGCAGGCGGTCCTGGCGCTGTCGCTGTTCGAACAGCAGCGCTACGTCGGCTTCGCGGTCGGCATTTCCTTGGCGCGCGAGCTGGCGCCGGTGTTCACGGCGTTGATGATTACGGCGCGTGCGGGGTCGGGCATGGCGACAGAGCTGGCCTCGATGCGCATCACCGAGCAGGTGGACGCCCTGACGACGTTTGCCGTCAACCCTGTCCAGTACCTGGTTACGCCCCGGCTGGTCGCCTCGGCGCTTATGCTTCCGGTTCTGAGCATGGTGTTCAACGTGGTCGGCCTGATCGGCGTCTACGTCGTCGCCATCGTTTCGTATCATATCGACTTCGGCCAGGTGCTGGCCCTGTTCCGCCACGGCGTCGACCCGATCGACTACACCGAAGGGCTCATCAAGGCCTTTTTCTTCGGTATCACCATGGCCACGTGTGCTTGCTACCAAGGGCTCAACGTGCGCGGCGGTGCCAAAGAAGTCGGCCTCGCCACGACGCGGGCCGTGGTTTCGACTTCCGTGACGGTGCTGATACTCGACTACTTCCTAATCCAGATCATGAACGTTCTCTTCCCGTACGGTGGCCTGTAGATGGCGGACGACCTGCAGAAGCGCGACGACCGCTGGCAGATCCGGATTCGCGATCTGAACAAGTCCTTCGGCGCCCAGCACGTCCTGCGCGGGGTGAACCTCGACATCGAGCGCGGCAAGATCAACATCATCATCGGTGGCTCAGGGCAGGGCAAGTCGGTGTTCATGAAACACCTCATGGGGTTGCTCGCGCCCGATAGCGGTTCCGTCTACGTCGATGGGCAAGACATCATCGGCCTTTCCGACGTCGCCATCGCCAAGGTCCAGCGCAAGTTCGGCATGGTGTTTCAGTACGCGGCGCTCTTTGATTCGCTCAACGTCGTGGAAAACATCGCCTTTCCACTGCTCGAACGTTACCGACTGCCGAAGAAGGAGGTTCTCGACCGGGTCCGAGAGCTGCTCAAGCGACTCGACCTGGCGAGTGTACCCGGCGTCGAACAGAAGTTCCCTGCCGAGCNNTATGCGAAAGCGTGTGGGTCTTGCCCGTGCACTTATCGACCGTCCCGAGATACTGCTCTACGATGAGCCGACGACAGGTCTTGACCCGATTGCAACGAAAAACGTGGACCAGATGATCAGGCGCACCGCCGACGAGTTCGCCGTCACATCGGTTGTGATTTCCCACGACATGGCCTCCACCTTTCGCATCGCAGATCGCATCGCGATGCTCTATGAAGGTGTCATCGTGGCAAATGGAACCCGCACCGAAATCATGGCGGCGCCGCACCCCGTGCTGAAGGAATTCGTCGAGACTTCCGGGACGGTCGCGATGGGGAAGGCTCGGTCATGAGGCGCAGCTGGGCCGCGTTGACCGTGGGCGCGCTTACCTTGGTCGTGTTGGTGGCGAGTTACCTGCTGTTCCAGTACACGCGAGAGACCTTCGGGGGAGCGAAGGGGTACCAGGTCCACGCCCTGTTCCTCAGCGCTCTCGGCGTCTACGAGAAGACCCGGGTTCTGTCGGCAGGTCTGCGGGTTGGCCAAGTGGAGGAACGCACGCTCGATCAGGAATCCGGCAAGGCCAAGGTGTTCGTACGCGTCGATCCCGGGATTCGCCTCTATGCGAATGCGGTCATCGGAAAGAAGTCGGCTTCGCTGCTCGGCGAATACTACCTCGACATCGACCCAGGCACGCCGTTCGAGATGAAGGACGGCAAGAAGGTTGACGTGCGGCGTCTCAAGGACGGCGATCAGATCGTCAGAGTGACCGAGCCGGTCGAAGTCAGCGAGATCATGGATTCGGTGAACACGACGTTGCCGATTCTTCGTGCCATTCTCGACGACGTCAAGGGACTCACCTCGGGGCCTATCAAAGACATCGCCAACAACACCAACCAGATGATCGAGCGCAACTCGGTCATCGTGGAGCGACTGCTTGGACGCATGGACGAGATTGCGGCCACGGTACAGGGCGTGACCAAGACCGAGGCCGACGATGTGAAGGTGGCGCTGCACAACGTTCGTGAGATCACCGAGGGCATCAAGGGCCTGGTCGGCACGACGCAGGGACAGGTGTCCGGCGCGGGTGAGGATCTGCGCTCGTCGTTGCAGAAGCTCCAGCACAGCGTGGACAGCCTCGACAAATCGCTCAACCACGTCGAGAAGATCACCGGCAGGATGTCCGAGGGCGAAGGCACGGTCGGGCACCTCCTGACCGACGACACCGTCGCCAAGAACCTGGAAAGCATCACCGAAGACGCCAGCAGTTTCGTTCACGGAATCACCCACCTGCAGACCATCGTCGGGCTGCGCGAGGAGTACAACTACCTTTCCCAGGCCGTGAAGTCCTACGTTTCGGTGTCGCTCATGCCACGGCCCGACAAGTTCTACTTGATCGAAATCGTCGACGATCCGCGCGGCTACCGGTCCAAGCAGGTCGTGCAGGCCAAAGACTCGCGCACGGGTGTGTACAACGTGGAGACGATCACGACGACCGAGCAGCTTCGCCTGACCTTCCAATTCGGCAAGCGCATCGGTCCCTTCGTGGGCCGCTTCGGCATCAAGGAATCGACCGGCGGTGTGGGCGGTGACTTGTTCCTGTTCAACGACCA
>PMLH01000477.1 GCA_003159055.1 Myxococcales bacterium | reverse complement strand
CCGCTCTGGGACAACTTTTCAGACACCCTCTAAGCCAGCTACAAGCGAGGACATGCTACAGCTATGCCGTGTTCCGAGGCAAGAGTAGGAGGTGCGCCAACTCACGGCAAATCGCGCTTGTCAGCTGCTCTGCCACACGCTTCGCCGGGCGAGAAGGGACGGTCGGGATGGCTCTTGCGGAAAGCATCCAGCTCGCCCGGCGTGTAGCCATCGGCGCCGTCACACGGTAGCCGCCGCCGGATGAAGGCTTCGATCATCTTCGCGGCGCGGTCGCCCTCGGGCGTCCGGTCCATCTCGTACCAAAGCTCGTAGAGGATGCGCCGGCGCTCTCGAGGACTGTAGCGCCCGTCGGCCCACAGGTCGTCCAGGGCCTGGGGAAGATCGTCGAGAGCCTTTCGCATCTGCGACGTGCGCTGCGCGATGGCCAACTTCATGCGGAATTCAAAGGTGGCGGAAAGGAAGCGTGCCTTGTCGGGGGCGTAGGGATCCTTGCCCAAGCCTCGCATCATCTCGTCGGTGAGATCGAAGCTTCCGCTCACCTCGGCGGTCGTCTGTGCGAGAGGGGTAGAGCACGACAAACCGGGTGGGCAGAGCTCCTCTTGCGGGACGTCTCGAGCAGTCTGGCGCGGCTCATGCGGCGCTATCCAGGGCGTGTGACGGTAGGCTTCCGGATCCCGTCCGGTTCGCTCCGGCAGGACCTGTTGCTGCCGCTGCTGCGCGCGCGTCTTGCCTATCCACGAGAACGGGACGAACGGTGAGGTATTCACCTGTCTGTCCTTGAAGCTGACAGTGCCGTCCGGGGCCACGCGCGCCTCGAACTTCTGGTCCTGGTACAGGTACCCCTGCCCCCACCTGCGCAGGCCGTAGCTGCCTTCCAGAATGTGGTCGGGTCTTAGCTGAGGAGCCCACCGTGGAATACCCGCGTCCCGCCCTGGGCCCGCATCGGGAGTCGCGGCAAGCAAGAGAAGCAAGCCATGGGTGAGCCAAGCCATGGGTGAATCATGCCCCAAGGGCCCGCAACTCTCCAGCTCCGCGGCCACGTCCCATGCGCGCCGCGCCTGCGGCCACCGTCTCCGGGACCAGGTGGTCCGTGCCGGCACCAGATGCCTGCCCAAGCAACTCGCGATTCCGCAATCTACTGTTTTGACCTGGCGACGGCGCGTTCCGCCGCGCCGTGACCGCCGAGCCAATTGAGCAGGACCGCCAGCGGTTGGTGGACTCGCGATCGCGGGTCCTCATATCGCGATTGGCTATCTAGAAGGCGGCGTTGAGGCCGAGGCCGGCGCGGTTGGGGGCGAATTGAGGGGACTCGCATGGGGCCAGGTCGATCTCTTCATTGTGGCCTGCTTTTCTTGCCTCCGCCTTCGTGCAATCGCTTGGCTGGCGGCTGGGCAGACGATGCTCCCGCCGTGGGCGCAACACACTGTGAGCTCACGCAGATCGCCTCTCCCGGGCAATCCACATCTCTTTCACAGCGAATGACAGCCGGGCGCGACGTGCAATGGTGATTCACACAGATCCTGTCGCCTTTGCAGTCCGCGTCCGAATCGCACAAGCCGCCAACCGCCAGAGGCGGGCTAGCAGGGGCCGCCATCCCGGCTGGTGCCAGAGACTTTTCGCGAGGCTGGATGCGAACGGCCGGCGCAACCGGTGTATCTGCGGTTGGCGTCGTCATTGCGGGGCCTGTCCCCTGATACCCTGACAACGGGACGGCAGCCGGGGCAGCGGGCGCACCAGCGGCGAGCCCCGGCGGGGCGGCCGCCTGATCGGTCCTCACCATATCGCAGACAGCCGTCGGAATGCCGGAGGCCAGGCGCACCTCGTCCCCTGCGGACGTCACCGAATACCCGCCCGCAACGTAGACCAGACGCAGCGCCGATCCGCTGCGATCCTGCGGAATGACGTATTCCCAGGCTGATCCACGCCTGACGTAGGTGAAGAAGTGGTCGCCTTTTTCGTCGATCCAGTGGCTGGTGATCCTGGCGCCCTTCCCCGAGCCGTCGAGCTCGTAGAGCACCAGTTGCCCGGCCGGCCCCTGTGCCAATCTGTAGGTTTGGTCGACCGGCCCCGGAATCAACGTGCGTTGCGCGATTCCAAAGCATCGGGGCACGTGGTACGCGGCAAGGGGCTGATCGGCCAGCGGCCCGCTGACGGATTCCGATCCAACCATGAACCAGGAGGCGCATGCCCCGAGTAACCAGCTCGCGCCAATCACGAACCCCACCCATGTCTGACGAATCGTCGGGATCAATTTGCGAGATCGCGACCGCGCACTCCCACAACGACCCAAGCCTCCAGCGCACATGAACGGCGACTATGGCGATCGAGCACATGCTTTGTCAAGTTCCTCAGGGACGTCGCGGCTCTTGACAATCAAGGTCGCTGACCACGATAGTCGCAGACCATGCGGATGCGACGGTCGTGCATTGGTGCGAAGATACGGCCAGAATCTGCGCTGGCCCAGCTTCTCGGAAGCCGGCACGCTGCAGCCCTCGGGTTGCTCGCCTTCAGTCTGGTCTTGCTTCAATCCGCGCAAACCTGGGCCGGCGGGTGTGTTCGGGACTCGGAGTGCAAGGGGAACCGGATTTGTGAGAATGGGCAGTGTATCGATCCCCGCGACGCCACAGACACACGAGGAGGTTTCGGCATTGCCGTACCGACGCGGGAGCCGCCTGCGATCTTTGCTCCACCGCCGACGTCAGCACCAGCGCAGCGTGAGGCCGGGACCACCCAAACCGCACCCGCCCCCAACGCCAGTCCTTGGCCGGCCACGCCTGCGATCCCGGCCAACCAGGTGGGCGGCGCGCAGCAGATGCTGGCGGTGCTGGTGGTGGTCGTCGTCGAGCAACCAGGAATGGTGTCTCTCGACGGAGAGCCCAGAGGCATGGCCCCGGTCCAGATTCCCAACCTGCCATCGGGGGCGCATCGTCTGGCGGTCACCTTCCAAGATGGAGGGAGCTACGAAGAGGATCTAGATCTGTCGCCTGGCGAGACACGCCAGGTAATTGCCAGCCCGTCCCGAGCGAGCCGCGGGGCGGCGGCGCGCAGGGGAGTGTGCTTGGGGCTGGAAGGCAGTGGGGGCATATGGGCTCGGGACGATCACTTCGGGGGCGGGGCTTCTTCTGGCGTGTTCGCGAACTTTGGTCTGACGAGCGTCCTTGACTTGCGCGTTGGAACTCGAGTGGGCATCGGCCACACCAAATACGACAACTATTTGGTCACCGCTCCGGTCAGTCTGCGTCTCAACTTTGGATCGATCTACTCCATGATGATCGGTACGGAATTGGGATGGTTCTACGAAGAGAACCATTCATGGGCCGCACTGTACGGCGCGGAGGCGTCATTTGCCACATTCCGCTTGGGAAGCCGGAGACAGTTCGAGGTTGGGCTGGTCCACGGCATTGGCGTCTACGAACGGAGCAGCAGTACCAATACCTTCGCACACGCAGCAAACGTTGTGTTTTCCGTCCTGTTCCTGTAGTGCCCGTGGAATGGCCAGTCGTCATCCGCACGCCGCGATGGCCACGGCCTCGACAGCGATAGCAGTGAGCGCGGCAGCGTAGTCCAAGTCGATGTTCTTCATGGTGTCGTGGGTGTCGTGGTAGCCGCTGCGACTGATGTCGTAGTTTTCCATGAGCAGCACCACGGGCACACCGACATCCGAGAAGATCTGGCCATCGGTGTTGTAGAGCGCCGAGCGAGGATCCCACTCGGCGCGGATCTCGCCCAGCAGTGGCAGGTGCGCGAAGGGGGGCGGCACGTGTTTCCCATCATCCCGACGCTGGGCGCGTCCAAGGCCCGCCCGGTCGGGGCGAAGGTTGCGCTCGGCCGCCAGCTCGTTCCGGCGGCGATTCGCCAGATGCGCCACCTGGGCCAGGCGTGCCGAGGCGGCTCCTTCGCCGGACGCGATCTGAAACACGTCCCGATCGCGTGGGTTGTTGTGGCCAATCATGTCCAGCACGAAGACGCCCTCGGTGCGAACGCGCGAAACGTCGATGATGGCGCCGTGCTCGGCAGTGAAGCGCAGGTTGCCTTCGACCAGGGCGCGCGCCAGCGCTCGCGCTCCCAGGCAGTCCGAAGGAAACTCCTCGCCGGTCAGGTGCACCAACCAAACGTCGCGCCGCAGTTTTCCGGCGCGTGCCAGCGGCAGGAGCAAATCGGCGGCAGCCAGCAGTGCCGAAGTGGCAGAGGCGTTGTCGTCGGCGCCTGCTGCCGCGGCCCGCAGGCCGTCACCGCCACGGTCGGACTCGTACACATCCTCCATGTACGCGGTATCGTAGTGATCCGCCATGATCACCGTCTCGCCGCGCTCGTGGCCAGGAATCATGACCACCACGTTGCGCTCGTGCGCCTGGCGCAGTTGGTTCTTCACCCAGGCGTCCGACCACGACATGTCGAATTCGGTCTGCCAGCGAAAGGCGTGATCGACCACGCGCGCCTGGCCCGTCATTCCGTGTTTCTCGATGAGAGCGCGGTGCCGCTCGTGCAAGATATCACCGGCCCGCTCCAGATCTCGCCGCGCCTCCAGTCGCAGGGAAACCGTCCGTGCAGCTGCGCCGCCCGTCTTGTCGCGATTCACTGCCACCGTGTCGGCATTGTCTCGCATGCGCAGGTCGCCCTCGGACAGCTCGGTGATGTTGCGCCAGATCTGCTCTTCGAAGGTGCGGGTCGCGCTTTTTTCCAGGGTCAGCGGCGCGCCCGCAGCTGTCTTTGCACCCAAGAGGTCGCCCACCACGGTCGCGGCACGGTCGCCCCGCGCGCGCTCGCTGGCCAGTTCCGGCAAACGCTTTTGCCAGTCGTCGACGCCGATCTCGCGAGCCGCGCGCAGCAGCGCCCGTGCCAGCGCAGGGTCGAGCTTTGCGTGCAAGTACTCGCGGAACTCCAACAGCCGGCGCAGGTTGTTGCAGGTGTCGAGGCGCTGGTGACCTTGCTCGTGCTGAAACGCGGTTGCGGCCTCATGATGCCCCGGCCGCTGCAACAAGCGGGGCGTTAGGCGGATCGGATCGAGGTGAGCGTCCTCGGGCAAGGGCTCGGCAGTGACGTAGCCAAGGGGAGCTTCAGCGACCATGATCTGCGCTTCGTGCGTCCCGGGTGCCATGCGCGCGACGAGCGGCAGGTGCCAGCAAAGCTCACGGCGGCCAGCGCGCATGGGCGGAAACATGAAACGGAAGCCGAACCGCCCCCCCTGGTCCAGAATTTGCGCCGCCCGCTCGATTTCAATGGCGCTGGCGCGCGGTCCGTCGAGGAGCAGGTCGTAGCTCTCGCGCCAGATCTGGACATTGCGGGCCATCGGTTTGCCGTACAGTCCCAGGTCGTCCGGATTGGTCGAGAAGAGAACCACGCTAACGGGATCCGTGAAGGAACCATCGCCACCCGTTTGCGGCGCGCGCGAGGTGCGCTGCCAGCGGTGCGTGCGCGCGATTCCATGCACCAGGCGGTGCGCGTGCGCCGAACGGGGCTGTTGTCCTGGATCCACTTCGTCGAGCCAGCCCGACTGGGGAATACGAAGCGCGCATCCGCCTTCGATGTGCGGGAAGAGGTGCAAGAGGGCAAGCTGTGTCGCGCGCGGCAGGCTCTCGGCCAGCTTGCGGTAGCGCGGGTGCTCGTGAAAGACCAAGCTCGACGGTGCGGGGAGCAAGCGCACGCTGCCATCCAAGTAGGCTTGCCGCAAGGACGGCGGCAACGTGGACCAGGCACGGAAGGTCACCACGGTTCCAATCCCGGTCGGCAGCGGCGCCGTCTCGTCGAGCAGCAGCGGGCGAAGAAACGCCGGGATCTCGGCCGGTGCGGCGAGCACGCGCACCTCGGCCAGCGACGCTACCGCCGTTCCGGTCATCCACGCCAGCACGCGCACGAAACGATCTGTGTCGTTCTCGCTGAAGCTGCTCCAGAATGCCGCCGAAGCTCCGTCGTGACTTGTGCCAAATAAAGTCCAACGCACGTTGCCCTTGTCGTCCTGCGTGCGCGANNGCCAACTCGGCCGGCCAGGCGGCGTTGTCGTCAAGCAAGGTGCGCGACATACCGTGGGGTGCTCCAGAGTGCAGCTTGTCGAGCTCGGTCAGCAAGCGCGCTGCGACGTGCGCAAGCCCTGGCGTAAGCTCCTGGGCTTGCTCGTACTCCGTCACGTCGAGGGCATCCTCGACGGCGGCCCCGGCGGTCGCCGCGGCGCTGCGGCGATGGGGCTGGTAAGGCTTGATTCCCACCCAAGGCGGCGGCATGAGCTCCGAGTA
>PMLH01000158.1 GCA_003159055.1 Myxococcales bacterium | reverse complement strand
TGAGACCGACCTTCACCCATCGGGCGAGGGCTACGGGCTTGACGGTCGGGGGCGACGCTCCCTGGATCATGGCCAGGATGCGCAGGTCCATCCCCTTGCGCGGGCCTTCGGCGCGCCCGGCCCGCAGGAGAGCCTTCTCGATTTCCGTTGCGCCGTCTTCCGGCCAGGGACGAGGTTCCATCACGGCCTTCCTCCTGCTGCGTTCCGGGGCGTGGACATACGCGAAACGGTCTCCCGGAAGACCTCGCGCGCGCGCCGCAGCCGCGACGCCACCGTACCTTCCGGAACGTGGAGCACGCTCGAGACTTCCGCCTTGGTCAGCTCTTCGAGGTCGAACAACACGAACACCTTGCGCAGGCCCATGGGCATGGCCTCTAGCGCACGGTCCAGCATTGCACGCGCCCGCCTCCTGTCGGCCAGCTCCTCGGGACTGGCGGCCGTGTCAACCAGGACCGGGAGATCCCCGTCATCCTCCTCACGTCGCCTTCTGCGGCTACGTCGGAACTCCGCCGCCACCCGCAGCGCCGTCTGCAGCAAGAACGATTGTTCGCTCCCGGGCGCAATATCGGCAAGACGTCGGTGGGCCACCAGAAACACCTGCTGGCTGGCATCGTCCGCGTCGCACTCCGACAATCCCAAGCGTCGCAATGCCCGCCACACCTGGCGATGGTGGTTGGCCACCATGGCAGCGACGCGCCGCTCCAGCTCCGCGTCGGGCAAGACCGGCGCGGCGGCTTGGCTGGCGTCCATGCAGCTTCTACTCACTGTGATCGGATATGGCCGAAAAGCGGCGTCTGGATCATCGAAATCGATAGCTTACGCCAATTCCCGCCGATCCGGCGAGCCGCGGCACGGAATAGGCAGTTGCGGGTGAGCCCATGTCGACGATGGGTGCCTCCTCTAAACTGTTTCCGGCAAAGTGACGATTCCCAGCGTATGAGCGCAGGCCATTCGGTCATCCTCATCGATCCGGATGATCAGACACGCGATGTCCTCATCGAACGGCTGCGGATGCAAGGCTACAAGGCCACCGGCTTCGAGGGGCCCGTCAATGGCTCCATGGCGGCTCTCAGCAGCCCGCCGTCCGCTGTGATCGCTGATCTGTGGATGGCGGGTATTTCGGGCGTCCAGCTAACACGCCTGCTGCGGTCCGAGCCCGCGACCGAGCGCGTGCCGGTGATCTTGCGCGGTCCGGACACCCCCCGGAACCGGTTCTGGTCCGAGCGAGCGGGCGCTGCGGCCTATGTCGTCAAGGGCCGCATGGGAGACTTGGTGCGAGCCATCGCACGGTCCATTCCGCCCGTGCACACCGAAGACGACGGCTTCTTCACGCAGTTGCAGGACGCAGAATCCGCGATTCGCGATCGCATCGCGGCCTACCTTGACGCCGCGCTTTTCGAATCGGTCCTGGCGGCCGAAGTGCGCGCCCTTTCGACTTGCGGCGCCTTCGACAGACTTTTCGATCTGCTGACCCAATTCGTTTCGCAAGTCATGGGTTACCGCTGGCTAGCGCTGCTGGTCAAGCGGCCTCCGCACCTTGGGCTTCACGCCCATCCCTCCGTGCGCGCGACCTGCGAGCAAGAGGCCCGCCAGGCGCTGTCTCTTCCCGAGGAGACCCTGATATTGGCCATCGAGGACGAGGACGCCTTGCCAGGTTTTGCGAGCACCCAGGCCCTGGTTCGCCCGGTGGAATTCGGCCAGGAAACCATCGCCATGCTCGCTTTGAGCCAGAAGGGACCAGGCGATCCACAGGACGCGCGCATTCTCGACGTCATCGCCCGAGAGCTGGGCGGTCCTTTGCGCATGGCGATGTTGGTCGAAGAAACGCAGCATGCCGCAACGACCGATCCGCTGACCGGCATCATGAACCGGCGCGCCCTGCTCGCCGCGTTGGACATAGAACAGTCGCGTTCAGAACGCCACGGCTACCCGATGTCGCTTCTCCTCCTTGACGTGGACCACTTCAAGATCATCAACGACCAACACGGCCACGCCATGGGCGATCAAGTGCTTGCGGCGCTCGGGCGCCTGCTTACCGCCGAGGTCCGCAAGACGGATTTCGTCGGGCGTTGGGGCGGCGAGGAGTTCGTTGTGGTGCTTTCGGGAGCCGATGAGTCGGGCGCTCGAATAGGGGCCGAGCGAATTCGCAGTGCCGTGGAGCGAATGGAGCTGCTTGACGACAAGGGAAACCTGGTTTCGGTGAGAGTCTCGATTGGTGTCTCTTGCCTCGAGGTGAACGACACCGCAGAAGTTCTCATCGACCGCGCCGATCGCGCCATGTACCAGGCCAAATCGAGCGGCCGAAATCGGGTCGTGGTAGCCCCCTCGGTTCTGCGTCGCACGGGGACCGTCTTGGTCATGCCCCAAGAAATTCATTCGTGACCTCCAGATTTCACCCGGTCTTGACGAAGAGAGGGGTGAGGTAACGATGTCCGGCAATTCCAACGAGGAACGATTGGAAGCGATTCTTGCCACCTGCATGGGGGAACTGCTCGCGGAACAAGGGCTGAAAGCCGAGCGGCTCACCCGTGAGCGCCAGCCTTTGTCCTTGCGTGAGAGTCTGATGGCTTACTGCGGATTCGGTAGCACCGCCTTTCGAGGCTCGGTTACGATCCTCGGCTCGATACCGCTGTTTTCCCGGATTCATCCCTTGCCGGCGAGCGTGAGTCCCCGCGATCTGGCGGACTGGGCCTGCGAGCTGGTGAACCAGACGGTGGGTCGTTATCGCAACCGCTTGCTGGCGTACGATGTGAGCCTGGCGCTGAGTGTTCCTCAGAGCGCGCTGGCCGAGAACGTGCGACTTTCTTCGAGTCTTCACCACGGCCGCAATCCCATCTGTTTCACGATCGACGGCGCGGTGCTAGAAACGTGGCTGGGCCTGCACATCAGGCCCGGTTTCAAACTTGCCGATAACCCTGCAGACGAAAGGGCGGCCGCCCTCAGGGAAGGTTCCGTGCTCTTCTTCTAGACCTGGGCTACATCATGGGCAGCAAAACCATACTCATCGTCGACGATTCGCTGACAGTCAGGCAGCAGGTGTCGCTGACCCTGCAGGCCGCTGGGTACAACGTGGCCGAGGCCTGCAATGGGCGCGAAGGAATCGAGATCGTGCGCAGCGGTATTCCGATCGCGATGGTGATATGCGACGTGAACATGCCGATTGCCAACGGACTGGAATTTCTCGAAACCATCAAGGGCGACGCACCCACGCCACCCGTTCCGGTGGTGATGCTAACCACCGACGGCTCACCAGAGCTCATCGGGCGGGCCAAGCGTGCCGGGGCCAAAGGGTGGATCGTAAAGCCGTTCCAGAACGATCTTTTGCTATCCGCGGTTCGTCGCATCGCTGGCGACCCGAGCACGTAGCGGCACAAGCACGGCCCGCGCACCCCAGCCGACCGCGCGGGGCGGAATGTTGGAGGGCGGCGAAGAGCACTCGGTTCTAGAGTGGCCGCAAAGCGGCCA
>PMLH01000446.1 GCA_003159055.1 Myxococcales bacterium | reverse complement strand
TCGCTGGAAAAGAACGCCGAGCTGCAACTCGCGCTGAGGAGCCCCGATGTCGCCCCCGGCGGCGAGATCGAAATGCAGATCAAGGCGCCCTACACCGGCAATGGCCTCATCACCATCGAGCGCGACAAGGTCTATGCCTGGAAGTGGTTCCACATGGGCGACACCGCGTCGGTGCAGAAGATCAAGGTCCCGACGGGCATCGAGGGTGGCGCCTACGTCTCGGTGTCGTTCGTGCGCGATTCGGCGTCGGAAGAAGTGTTCATGAGCCCGCTCAGCTACGCGGTGGTGCCGTTCTCCATCAGTCGAGGCAAGCGCGCGCTCGGCGTCAAGGTGGCGACCGAGGATCTGGTCAAGCCGGGAGACAAGCTGACCATGTCGGTGACCGCGGATCGCAAGGGACGCGCGGTCGTATTCGCGGTCGACGAAGGTATCTTGCGGGTTGCCAAGTACCACACGCCGGATCCGCTGGCCCACTTCCTACAGAAACGTGCGCTCGGCGTGCGGACGTCGCAGATTCTCGACCTGCTCCTGCCAGAGATCGCCAAACTGCAAGAGGCAGCGGCGGCACCGGGCGGCGATGGTGAAGAAGCTGCGGTCGGCGCCAACCTGAACCCGTTCCGACGCCACCGCGACAAGCCCGTTGTGTTTTGGTCGGGGCTGATCGAGGTCGGACCGCAAGCCAAAGAGCTGGTCTACGAAGTCCCCGACAGCTTCAACGGCACCCTGCGGGTGATGGCGGTCGCCAGCTCGGACTTCGCAATGGGTGCCTTCGACAAGAAGACCCTTGTCCGGGGCGATTTCGTGCTGAGTCCGAACGCCCCCACCTTCGCGGCCCCCGGCGACGAGATCGAAGTGTCGGTGGGCCTGGCCAACAACGTGGTCGGTTCTGGCAAAAACGCGAAGCCCAAGCTATCGCTGACCACCTCGAAACACCTGGAAATCCTCGGCGCGCGCGAAGTTGAGTTGCCCATCGCGGAGATGCACGAGGGCAGCGCGATCTTCCGCGTGCGCGCCAAGCCCGAGCTTGGCTCGGCCAGCCTGCGCTTCGAGGCACGCCTGGGCGACAAGACCGGTCACCTGACCACGGATCTCAGCGTGCGGCCGGCTGCGCCGCTGGTGACCACGATTCAGGCCGGCTACCTCAAGAACACCGACCAGACGGTGACCATCGAACGCAAACTGTTCGCCGAGCATCGACGTCTCGACGCTGGCATCGCGCCGGTGCCGCTGTCGTTGGCGCACGGGCTTTCGGCCTACCTGCAGAGCTATCCGCATGCATGCACCGAGCAGCTGGTCAGCCAAACTGCGCCCGCTGTCGTCCTCGGCAAGCATCCCGAGTTCGGCTTCGACAAGAGCACGGCCGAAACCGCGGTCGCGGGTCTCATCGACACCTTGCGCTCGCGGCAGAACGAAGAGGGCGGCTTCGGCCTTTGGACCGCCAATCCCAAGAGCGCGACGGTTCCGTCGGTGTGGGCGCTGCACCTATTGACCCTGGCGCGCGAGCGCGGCCACGCCGTGCCGGCCGAGCTGATGAAGAACGGCATGCGGTACTTGGAGAGCCTGGCCAGCGAGACGCCCGACAATCTCGGCGATGCGCAGATTCGCGCGCATGCCTTGTACGTTCTGGCCAACAACGGCGTGCAGGTTGGCCGGCACGCGGCAGCTCTGCAGCGGTGGCTACAGGCCAACGGCGGCAAGGAATGGCGCGAGCATCTGGCCAGCGCCTACCTCGGCGCCACCTACGCCATCCTGAAACAGGACGGCCTGGCGAGCGAAATCGCTGCGGCCATCAAGCTGGGCGCCAAACACCAGCCCGACTATGAGCACTACTACGACGGCCTCGGCCACGACGCGCAGGCGTTGCTGCTGCTCGCGCGGCACTTCCCCAAGCGCGCCGCCACGGTCCAGAAGGAAGAACTGGATGGCATCGTGAACGAGGTCTCGACCGGCGCGTACAACACCTTCTCGTCGGCGCTCAGCATCTTGGCGCTGGAGGCGTTTTCCAGCACGGCCGCCGACGCAGCTGCGACCACGCGCACCATCCATCAAGTGCTCCACGGCAACAAGGAAGCGATCGCCTTGCCAGCCGGGCTTCTGCCCCACGTGCCGTTCTCCGACCAGGCAACCGCGCTGGTGTTCGGCAGCCACGGCGATTTCGGCAGCTACTGGTCGCTGTCACAGAGCGGATTCGACCTCGAACCGGCCAAGAAGGCGATGAGCAAGAAGATCGAGATCGCCCGCGACTTTCTGGGCGACGACGACAAGCCCATCGCGAAGGTCGGCCTTGGCGACGAAATCAAGGTGCGCGTGCGCGTGCGTTCGCTCGGCGATCTGCTCTGGAACGTCGCCATCGTCGATCTGCTGCCAGCCGGATTCGAGGTCGTCATGCAGTCCGCGACGCAAGACGGCGGAACAGAAGAGGCGAGCAACAATTCACCGGCGGAGAGCGAGGGTGAGCAGAACAGCGAAGGCGACAATACCGAAGGCAACGGCGAGGGTGAGGGTGAAGCGGCCGCCGAGGAAGAGGAAGACAGCACCGGTCCGGGCAACGCCGGTGGCGGCGTCCTGACCGTCGCCCTGCCTGGCAGCGACTTCGCCCTCGACTACGTGGACGTGCGTGAAGACCGTGTCGTCCTCTATGGATCCGTCGGCAAGGCGATGACGACGTTCATGTACAAGCTCAAAGCGACCAATGCCGGCAAAGTTGTCACCCCTGCCGTGCACGCCGAATCCATGTACGACCGCTCGGTGCGCGCGCACGGAGATTCCGGGCTGATCACCGTCGTAAGGCCGTGACGAAGCAAGCAGCACAATCCAGCCTCCGCCGACTGGCCCGCCACCTGCGCGTGCCTGCTCTGGTCGGGCTTGGGCTCGTGCTGCCCGTGGTTGGCCTACGCTTCCTCCCGCACGCGCCACTGTTAGGTCGCGTTCCGCTTTCGCACGCGGTCTACGCCCGCGGCGGCGAGCTTCTGCGCATGACCCTGGCCGAAGACGAGCAGTACCGCCTGTGGACGCCTCTCGCCGGCATCTCGCCGCTTTCGGTGCGAGCCGCATTGATCTACGAAGATCGCTGGTTCCGCTTTCACCCGGGCGTCAATCCGGNNCACCATCACCATGCAGCTCGCGCGGCGGCTGTACGACATCGATTCGCGGCGGGCGACCGGCAAGCTGAAACAGATCGCCCTGGCCATGTGGCTCGAAGCTCGCTACGGCAAAGACGAAATTCTGGAGGCGTACCTCAACCTCGCGCCGTTTGGCGGCAACGTGGAAGGCATCGGCGCCGCCAGCTTGTTTCTGTTCGGGAAGCCCCCCGGCAAGCTGTCGCTGCCCGAGGCGGTCTCGCTGACCCTTCTGCCGCAAAACCCGAATCAGCGCCTGCAGGCCTTGCGCGCGTCCGCGCCCGAGTTTGCCCGCATACGGGAAGCCCTCGGGCGTCGCCTCACCGCGCGCTGGCCGGCCAGCGGCGAACCGTCGCTCGCCGCCATCGCCGCAACCGTGCGCAAGGACGATCTGCCGTTCCATGCGCCACACTTCACCGACCAGATCCTGGCCGGCGCTCCGGATGACAAATCCATCAAGACCACGCTCGACCTCCCCTTGCAGCGCTTGCTCGAACGGCAGGTGAGTCGCTTCGTAGAGCGCAAGAAATCCGTCGGCGTGAACAACGCCGCGGCCATGCTGGTCGACACGCGCGACATGGGCGTGCGAGCGCTGGTGGGTTCGGCCAATTTCTTCTCCGACGAGATCCTCGGGCAAGTCAATGGCACGCGCGCGCGCCGCTCGCCCGGCTCGGCCCTCAAGCCCTTCGTCTACGCGCTCGGTATGGAACAAGGAGTGATTCATCCGCGCTCCATCCTGCGAGACGCGCCGGTCGCCTTCTCGTCCTATTCGCCGGAGAACTTCGATGGCCGCTACGCCGGGCCGCTCACGGCAACCGATGCGCTGGTGCGCAGCCGCAACATTCCCGCCCTTCTGGTCGCGGCCAAGCTCGACCGTCCGACCCTGTATCAGTTTCTCACCGGGGCCGGCGTCGATCTGCCGCAACCAGAGAGCTACTATGGCCTGGGCTTGGTGCTGGGCACCGGCGAAGTGACCATGGAAGAGCTGGTGAGGCTGTATGCGGCGCTTGCCAATCGCGGACTGCTGCAGCCGCTGCGCCGGACCAGCGCCGATCCATCGCAGCCTGGCCTGCGCGTGCTTTCCGAAGAGGCCAGCTGGCTGGTGCTGGAGATGCTGGCGCAAAATCCACGGCCGACGGATCCACATCTGCCGACCACGGACACCATGAAGATCGCCTGGAAGACCGGTACGTCGTGGGGCTTTCGTGATGCTTGGAGCGTCGGTCTGGTTGGTCCATACGTGCTCGCGATCTGGGTCGGCGATTTCGCCGGCCGCAGCAACCCCGAGTTCGTCGGTATCCGATCCGCGGCCCCGCTCTTCTTCAGCGTCGTCGATGCGCTGGCCGCGCACGATCGCAATTTGGCGAAGACGCCAGGCCCCTGGCCGTGGGCGCGGCCGAAAGGGGTGGTCAAGGTCGACGTGTGCAACGAGAGCGGTCAGATTCCCGGTCCGCATTGTCCGCACACGCGATCGACCTGGTTCATCGCCGGTCGTTCGCCCACTGCCCCCTGCACGGTTCACCGCAGCTTCGCCATCGACGATCGCTCGGGTCGACGGGTTTGCGAAAGTCAACCGCACGGCAGGGTCCATGACGAGATCTACGAAGTCTGGCCCACCGACATGCTCAAGCTGTGGACCACGGCCGGGCTGCCGCGCAAGACGCCGCCCGCCGCGGCCGTCGGCTGTCCCGCCGAGCAGGACGTTTCCGGGGCTCCACCGCACATCACCTCGCCCTTGGGCGGGGTCGCCTACACCTTGCGCCCGGGCAAGGGCAACGAAACGTTGGCATTCTTGGCCGAAACTGACGGCGATGCGCACGAGGTGTTCTGGTACGTCGGTCGTCGCTTTGCCGGCAAGACCGCCAGCGGTCGTCCCTGGCTGTGGAAGATGGAACCCGGCACGTTCGTCGTTCGCGCAGTGGATGACCGCGGGCGCTCGGATGCGCAGACCTTGCGGGTCGAGGTGTCGCAGTGAAAACCGCCTGGGCAGTCTTGCTTTGCGGCTGCGCGCTCGGCTGCGAGAAACGCGCCCCCGATCCGACACCCATTCTTCAAGGGCCGCGCTACTTCATCGTCGGGAAGAGCCCGACCCAGACGCTCGACCGCAATTCGCAAAAACTACTGCCCGGCTTCGGCGTGGTGGTGGTCGAGCAGTGGTCCGCCGGCGGCGAGCGGATCGGTCGCACCAGCCTTGGCCGAGAGGTGGCCATGAAGGATCTGCACCCAGCCAGCCCCTCGCGTTTTGCGGGCGTCCACTTGGATGAACCTCGCCTCGACTTTGGCTGGGTGGTCAAAGAAGGGGCGCCCGTGTTCGCCGAGCCTGGACCAGCGAGGATTGTGGCGCGCAAGCCGCACTACGCTCGACTGCCGCTGCAGAGCCTGAACGGTCCGCAAGGTTACTATCGCGTGACCGAGGGATGGATGTCCGACGCCGACCTGCGCGTGCCACACCTGTCGCCGCGTCCGCCCGAAGTCGCCGAAGGTGAAGCGTGGATCGACGTCGACTTGCTGACGCAAACCCTGGTCGCTTACCGGGGCGACCTTCCTGTCTTCGCAACCTTGGTCGCCACAGGGGTCGGCGCCGACGGCACCGCCTTCGCCACGCCCAAAGGTGTTCACCTCATTCGCGCCAAGCTGCTCGCCGCCACCATGGACAATCTCGAGCACACCGGCGTGGTCCCCTATTCGTACGAGGAAGTTCCCTTCACGCAATACATCGGCCGCGTGGCCCTGCACGGCGCCTTCTGGCACGATCAATTTGGCATCCCGCGCAGCCACGGCTGCATCAACCTAAGTCTCCCCGATGCCGAGTGGTTGTTCGCCTTCACCAAGCCCGCCCTGCCTGATGGAGAAAAGGAAGTGTCGGCCAAGACAGGGACTGTGGTGCGGGTGCGGTGAGGAGATCCCGGGCGAGATCCTCCCAGGAGATCCCGGGATCGCTGCCTTGGTTTGACTCGTGCAAACCGATCCTGAGTGTGTTGTGACCGAATCCAGGTGGGTTGCTGACACGAGCCCGGACATCCTGAATCACATGGGGGCCAATCCAGCATTGGCGGCGACGCCTGCCAGATACCTGCCGCGTGCACAGTTTTCGATTGAGCTCGACGAACGCGTCGAGGAGTACTTTCGTGCTCGGAAACTTAGCAAGCGTGACCTTCCTCAAATGTACATGAAGACGGGCGTCGTCATCGTGTGGTGCGCGCTGTCGTACGTTGGGCTGCTCCATGCGTCGACTCTTTGGCAAGGCGTCCTGCTTTCCGTCTCTTTGGGACTCGCGATGGCGGCCGTCGGATTCAACGTCATGCACGATGGAAACCACGGCGCCTACTCTCGCCATGCATGGGTCAACCAGGTCATGGCGCGTTCGCTTGATCTCCTGGGAGGCAGTGCCTATTTCTGGCGATTCAAGCACAACATTGCGCACCATACGTATACGAACATTTCGGGACAGGACGACGATATCCGGCTCGGCATCCTCGGACGACTTTCGCCGCACGATCCTTGGCACAGATTCTACCGCTTTCAGCACATCTACATCTGGGGGCTGTACGCGTTGTTGGCTCTCGAATGGCAAACCACCGGCGAGCTGCGCAACATCATCGCGAATCGGCGAATCGGAATGACCCGCGTGCCGTTCCCTGGCCCCTGGGAACACGTGTTGTTCTGGGTGGGAAAGGGAATCTTCTTTGGGTTGGCCTTCGCGCTCCCGTTGCTCTTTCATCCATTGGGCTCGGTGCTGGCCTGCTATGCGCTCTCAGCGGTTACTCTTGGCGCGACGCTCGGGATAGTCTTTCAGCTCGCTCACTGTGTGGAGGAAGCCCATTTCGAGCAGCCGCCAACCGAGCACGCTGTCGTGGGGAAGGAGTGGGCGGTTCACCAGATCGAATCGACGGTCGATTTTGCGCCGCAGAGCCGGCTCGTCACTTGGTACGTCGGCGGGCTCAACTATCAGATCGAGCATCATCTGTTTCCCCGGACTTGTCACCTCCACTACCCGGCACTCGCGCCCATTGTCGAGTCCGTATGCCGCAGGTACGGCGTGCGCCACTTCACACATCCTACCGTGGGCTCTGCAATCAGGTCTCATGGGCGCTGGTTGCGCACGATGGGGCGCGCAAAGACGTAGGCCTATCCGTTGCGGCGAGATCCTGTCCGATGGTACTGGTTGGTCGACGGTCCAGTAGCGCGCGTGCATTTGTCCGTCCGGGATCCCAGCCACGCCGCCCGCGCGCTTGCGCCCCGTGTCTGCGGCCATCGAAGACCTCCCCGTCTTCCCGGTGTACGATGACAGAGTCCCGCACCGTGCGGGCGGATTGGAAGGCACGCATGTCGAAGGTCGATCCCCGGTTGGCGCTTCCTTTGCTGACGATGCTCTTCGCCGAAGTCGGCGGGCTCGGACCCGGGACCCAACCTCGTGTACCCCGATGGCAGTGTGGCGCCGACGCCGGTCTGCATGTCCGAGGGCGGCACCGCGCCGGTTGTGAGGCCAACCCGCGTGCGGACCATGACCGGCGACAAGTCGTGGGCCGAGACCGGCTGCTGGAGATCGTACTGCTCACCTTCGACGACGGCGTCGACATCTACACCGTGCCCGGCTCGGGCACCCAGTGTCTGCCCTGGCCGACCGGGCGGGGCAAATCTCTTGCGCAATGGCCAGGGACCGGCGTACGTGCAGTAGCTGCCGCGTAGACGGTCCTGGATCACCGGCGCTACTCACCGCCACGGTGGACAACCTGGACAGCATGGCTATTCATGACTATCTTATGGTCATGAAGTCGGTGCGTGTAGCTGACCTGAAGGGGCATCTAAGCGAACACCTGCGGGCGGTTCGTCGCGGCCATCCTCTGACGGTGATGGATCGTGACACCCCTATCGCGCAAATCCTGCCGTACCGGGCTGACCCCACCAACTTGGCCGTGCGTCAGCCCAAGCCCGGTGCGCGGAAACCCAAGGATTTCCAATTGCCCGAACCGCTGAAGTTGCGCCGGGATGCGGTGGCCCTGCTGCTCGCCGATAGGCGTGAGCGATGATCGCGTACGTGGATTCCTCCGTGGTGTTGCGGCTGGTGCTCGGGCAGCCGGGCGCGCTGGCTGAATGGTCTTTGGTCGATGAGGGCGTCACCAGCGCTCTGACCCAGGTCGAATGCCTGCGCGTCCTGGATCGCCTGCGCATCGTCGAGCGCATCGCGGACGAGGAGCTTGCAAGTCGGCGTGAGGCGGTCTTCGGGCTTCTCGCCACGCTGTCGGTCGTCGACGTCGCCGGTGCCGTTCTTGATCGTGGCGCACAACCGCTGCCTACCGCGCTGGGCACGCTGGATGCCATCCATCTCGCCACCGCACAACTCTGGCACGAGCGAACTGCGACTGCTCTCACCATGGCCACGCACGATGCGGCCCTCGCCACCGCAGCACGATCCCTTGGCATGCCGATCGTTGGCGAATAGGAACGCTCCGAGAGCTCAAGACCGGTTTGGCATGCGCAGTTGTAATCTGTTGCGCAGAAATCGCTGCCTCCGGAGCCGCCACTACCGCCAACCCCGCCTTTGCCACCCGCGCCGCCCGTGCTTCCGGAGACACCTCCGCTCGGCCCCGCCTTGGGGCAGAGCAAAGTCGCGCAGACGCCGTTGCAGCAGGCGCCTTGACACTGGTCGTCGCTAGTGCACGGGTTGCCATAGCATGTGTAGAAGGAGCACTGGCCACTGCAGCAGTCGCCCGCACACTCGCGTTTGCTTTCGGACCCTCGGACCGGATTCCGTACCGGGGCCTACATCGCCTGAGGCTGCAGGTACTGGTTGTAGCTCGTCGCGTAAGCATTGCAGTCGAGGATCTGGACGAGCGCGCCGTTCGTCACGCCTCCACCCTTGACGTCGATGCAGCGGCCGGCCTGGACATTCTTGAACCAGAAACCTGCCTTGCCCGAGCTCGAGATCTTGGTGAACACCTGGTAGTTGGTGCCGTTGCAGTCCTGGACCTCGAGGAGCGTGTTGTTGGCCGTACCGTTGCCCACCGGGCCGAGGCACTTGGCGCTATTCGCCTTCATCGCGATTTTGAGGTTGCCGTTTCCAGCGTCGAGGAGCGCGAAGGCCTGCTTGTCGACGGTCGCCGTGGTGGTCATCTGCACCTGCGTGCCGTTGGTGGTCGCGCCGTTGAGGACTTCGAGAGAGCTCGTCGTCAGGCTCTGAGGAATGAGGCGGTAGTAGGTGACCGGGGTGCCACCCGAACCGCCCGTGCCAGCCGAACCGCCCGTGCCAGCCGAACCACCCGAGCCCGAAACAGCGGAGCCGTCCAGAGTCGCCGACCCACCGGCTCCGCCTATACCGCCAGCACCACCGCTTTCGGTTCCGTGGGTTCCGCCTGTGCCACCCACGCCGCCCGTGGAGCTCGTGCCCCCCGTTCCCGTTCCAACGGTTCCGCCTAATCCGCCGGCACCGCTGGTGCCACCAAGGTCGCCGGTTTCAGCCACGTCGGCCTCAGCGCGGCCATCGTGACCAGTCGGCATATCCGGCTCGGTTGCCACGGGCAGGTCTCTTGCGCCCGCTCCCTCCGGAGCTGCAGAACTGTCGAGCGTGCTTGCCGCATCTGCCGCGGTCAGCCCGTTGCTTTCATCGATAGCGGCGAGTGTGTCGCGCAGGACGGTGCCATCTTCTCCGATTCCCGTCGATCCACCGGCCCCGTCCGACGCGGCTGAGGCGCCGTTGTCGCCACCACCGGCGGCGCGTGTTTCGAGTGCCGCGGGATAGTCGACGGGGCCGCCGGGGTAGTCGACGGGGCCGTCCTGAGCGCTGGACGCCCGTGCGCGAAGTTTGCTGGCGTCGAAGGAACACGCCGTCGCCAGCGCGGCAATCAGCCAGAGGCCAAGAGGCGTCGACCGGCAGACTGTTCGTACTGTTGAGTGAATAATGCACACTATGCTGCCCATATGCCGAGGCATTCCTTGGCGGCAATGGGAGGGCCATCGGCAGAAAGCCGCGGAGAACTTAGGTCGCCAGACGATTTTGTCGGGACGAGAAGTAGCCGTTGCCAGCCAGTTTCGCCGTCTCTGGTATCTGCCGGCACCTCAACGTTCCGGAATTCTCGGCTGCGTCAACCAAGCAGAACACAGCAACTACCGGCGGCGTGTCGCTTGACATGTTCTTGCCCGTGATTTCGTCCATCATGGCCCAAAAGGGCAGCGCGCTCACCATCACCTATAACTTCAGCCAACCGGATCCGGCAGAGAAGTTTCGGGGGTAACTACCCTGGGAGGGGATCCTGAAAAGCAGGCCGTCGCGACTACGGGACCCGCATCTTCCCGATCCGCTGCGCACGCCCGCATGGGAATGCTGACGCAAGCAACGATCGAACTGGGTTTCCCCGCTGACGGGCACGACCCCGCTTGCTAGTATGCTAGCGTGACCCTCTACGGCGAGCTACGTTCGGTGCTGGCGGCGCTTGACCAGGCCGGCGTCGGCTATGCGCTGGTTGGCGGGCTGGCGGTCGCGGTGTGGGGGGCGCCTCGGGCCACCAAAGACATTGACCTGCTCGTTCAGCCCGAGAGTCTTGCCCGCGCCAAGGCGGCCCTGCGTGCCTGCGGCTTCACCCTGGAAGCCCTGCCAATTGAATTCAAGGATGGCACCACCCTCCAGCGGGTCAACAAGGTAGACAAGGAGGGCAGTCTCACGACGGTGGATTTCATGCTGGTCAACCCCAACCTCGCGCCGGCCTGGGAAAGCCGGATCCGGCTGCCGTTTGCCGACGGGGAGGTGGTCGTGGTCGCGCGGGAGGCCTTGATCGCCATGAAGGCCCTCGCCGCCCGGCCACAGGACGTCGCCGACATCCAGAATTTGCAGGAGGATGACCGATGAGCGTCGACCTCGGCCCGGTGGCCATCGAGGCCCGCCTGCGCGAGGCGAGCCGGCTCGCCGGATCGCTGCGACCCGAGAAGCGCCTTGAAACCAAGCTCGACCTGCGTGGCCCCGCGGTGGCCGCGCGCCTCCGGCAGGCGTCCGACCTGCTCGAGTTGTGCAGGCAATTGCGGCGAGCAACTGACCACCTGTGACAGCACCGGCACCGGTCCCACGAGCTTCGACCTTTGGGTCGACGACCTGACCTTCTACAAGTAGGCCAAGCTGCGGCCCCAGTGTGAGGTACTGGGGCCGCTGGCGCCCTTGCCTTCCTGAGCTAGCCAGAGCTCGACAAATCGAGGCTGGCCGGTCCGTCGATAGCCTGGCTGTCCACGCTGCCGCCGTCCACGGCGGGCGCTGGTGGCCACGTGCACATGTCCGGGACGTCATTGACCGCAGGCGGGAGCGACTTGATGTAGTTGGCGATGTCCAGTGCATCCTGCGCCGTCAGTCCGCCATACGCGCCATTCGGTCCGACCGGCATGGGCGGACAGATGCCGTCACCGTGGTCGTCCTTGCCCTGGAGCAGCACCGTCACGATCTGGTCGGTCGTCCAGTCGCCGAGGCCGGTGGTCGGATCCGAAGTCAAGTTGGCCGAAACCGGGTGAATGTTGAGCGTGCCAACGAACAGCTGGCTGAAGTCTTCTCCGCCGTGGAAGTACTTGGTGGGATCGATCGGTTTGGGGCCGCTTGCCAGGTGCGGTGTGTGGCATTCGATGCACACGCCACTTTCCGTGGCCAGATATCGACCTCGAATCGCACTATCGCGCTGCGGATAGGTGCTGGCCGGGGTCGGAATGGTGGCGGGGTCTAGGTAGTTCGCTGGCACCGCAACATCGAAGGCAGGCGAGCGCGCGGGGATGGGATTGTTGACCGCTGGAATAGACCGCAGGTACGCCACGATGGCATCCGCATCCTGACTGGCCATGTTGTGGAACACGTAGTACGGCATGGTCGAATTGAGGGCCATCGTGCCCCCGTCCCCCGACGGAGCAATGCCATCCATGAACATGTGCTTGATCTCCTGGTCGGTGTAGTTGCCGAGGCCAGTGCTGGGGTCCGGCGTAAGATTCTTGGTTGGAAGCGCCGACCCGTCAGGCAGCTTCACGAAGGTCGGATTGCCCGCCAGGTATTTGCTGCGGTCCGGAGCACCCCCGAGCGTTGGCGTGTGGCAGTCGGAGCATGCAACGACATGGTCGACCAGGTACTGGCCGCGCGCGACCAAGCCGTTCCCGCTGTCTATCCCCGCGCCATCGATCCCTGCATCGACTCTCGGGGCATCGGCTGGTCTATCCGCGACCGGCGCGTCCTTCGCGGGCGCATCGACTGCGCTGTCCACAATCGGCGCATCCGCAATCGGCGCATCCGCAAGCGGCGCATCCGCAAGCGGAAGATCGCTACGTGCGTCGGGCGTCGCCAGATCGACGATTGGCGGCAAGTCCGTCGTTCGCAAATCGGGGATGGGCGCGTCCTGCGCCATACCATCAATCAGGCCAGGACTGTCGGCCTTGCCGCCATCCAGACCTGGCTTCGCGCCGGAATTGTCGGAACAGGCAGCACCTGCCAGCGCCAGCGCCGCCATATAGACATCAAGCAAACGGGATCTAGACTTTCTCATGCGTTACCCTCCAAGTTGGCTTGGATGCCTGACGCTACCGCTCGTTTCGGACTATATTGGTCTTCTTTCTGATTCTCAATGGGTCATAATGCCTCGTATGCGCCGAAGTGGTCCGGCCTTGGTGAAGCCCCTTAGCGGCGTCGCCGTCTTGGTCATCCTCGCCGGTTGCGAGGAGCGACCCAGGACACTGGTCGCCCCGCCACCGACTGACGCCGCCCCAGGGCCACCCGAAACTGCTCTCGATGCTGGCGTTGCAACGGATCTATCAGCGGGCGAAGTCCAAGGCTCAAAGCCCGAGGCTAGTCCCGACGGCGGCGGGGTTGCAAGCCGGGTCTCCACCGTGATTGTGCTACCCGACACGCAATACTACTCCGCATGGTTTCCACACATCTACAAGGCGCAAACCAAGTGGATCGCCGCCCAGGCCAAGGCGCGCAACATCCAGGCCGTGCTCCATCTTGGTGATATCGTCAACGACTACGACGTGACCGACGAATGGGACAATGCAAGCAAGGCCATGCGTATGCTCGACGGCGTGGTGCCGTACCTCGTGGTGACCGGCAATCACGACGTCGACGACGACCTCAGTCTACGCGACAGTCCAATCGACAACTACTTCGCGCCGCAAACCCTGCCGTGGATCACCGGCACGTTCGAGACCGGCAAGATTGAAAACAGCTACGCCCTGGTCGACATCGGCCCGCGCAAGTACGTCGTGGTCGGGCTGGAGTGGGGACCGCGCAACTCCGCGCTGGCGTGGGCCGATAGCGTGCTCAAGTCCTATGCCGCGTATCCCGCCATCGTGGTGACCCACGCCTTCCTCGACAACGACAGTCGCTACGACTGGGGCAAGTATCCGGGCAACGTTGGTCAATACTGGAATCCGCACTACTACGCCGAGGCGTATGCGACCGATCACAACACCCCAGTGGCCGAAGTGAACGACGGCGAGGAGATCTATCAGAAGCTAGTCTTGCCCAACCCCAACGTCCGCATGGTCCTGTGCGGTCACGTACTCGGCGATCCGACCTACGGAGCCGTAGGCCGCATAACCGACATCCGCTCCGACGGCACGCACATCCACCAGATGCTCGCCAACTATCAAGTCCTCCAGTTGTCCGGCTCCGACTGCGGCCTCGGCTACCTGCGCATCCTCGAATTCGACTCGACCAAGAAGGAAATCCGCGTGTCGACCTATTCGCCGTACCTGGACCAGATCATGAGCCTTCCCGCGGCGGAAGCATCACTGGTGCTTCCGCTCGATGACAATTGAGCCTCCGCGGCCCCTCGCTGTCCAACTGCTACCGCACATCCATGCGGTAATCGAAGCGCAGGCCGGCGTTGGGGCGGAAGCTGGCGGACTTCACCGCTTGCTCGATGCAGCCTGCGACGGGCGTGCCCGCCAGCTTGCCACCGAGTTGCACGTCGGAGACCTTGCCGTCTTTGGCGACGGTGATTTTCAGCTCGGCAGTTCCCGCGCGGCCGAGGCGCTTGGCGCACGCGTTGCCCCGCACCTTCACCTGGGCCATGGCCGCGGAAATGTCGGCCGGCGCGAGAGGCGGCGCGGAGGCGGGCTCCTCTTTCTTGACCACGGGCGCCTGATCGCTCTTCTGCACGCCCTTAAGGAGCACATCCATCTCCTTGTTGTCTTGCTTCTTGCTCTTGTTCGCCTTGTCGGAAACGACATCGTCCATCAGATTGTCGAGGGAGGCGCCCGATTTGCCGCCCGATTTGGGCGCTGGTTCTTTGCCGGTCCCTTTGCCGCCCGTGGCGTCATCCGATCCCGGTTCAGACGGGTCGCCCTGCGGCTTGCCGCCCTTGGCCTTGCGCGCAAGCTGCTGCACCACGCGTTCTGCTTTCGCCGCGCCCTTGCCATGCTCCCCCGCCGTGGAGAGATCGGACAAGTCTGCCCGCGCGGGTACGGCGAGACTCGCGTCCGCGAGCACCAGCAAGGCGAGCATGCGCCAGCCGCACCTGGGGCGCAGGGAGACCTGAGCGAAAGAGCCCATCGACGAACGTGAACTGCCCCCTTGCGGGGATGCTGACCGGTGGTTGCCTAAAGCCATGGCGCGGGAGTTTACCCGAAAAGCACGCGCCGAAGTCAGCCATGATCGGCTCCAGGCTTCGACTTCTTCCTCCGCCGCCGTTTCCTTTGCTGTTGCAGGGATAGTCGCGCGTGCACTGCGGAATGTCGTCGCTTCGGCGCACCACCTGACCCGTGCCGGCGCCGCAAGCGGCCGGCTTTACACAACTTTACTCGGGCGCAATACGTGCGAAGCACACGGACCGCATCGTGTTTCCGTAGGGCACACGCAAGTGCCATGGCAAGGAGAACACGATGGAAACGACGGAAACAAGCAACACGAGACACTGCAAAAGACGCGGCTTCTGGGCACTGCTGATATTGCCAGTCCTGCTGGCGGGTGGCATCTGGGCGACCCTCGCCCATGCCGACGATGGCTTCGGATTCGGTCCGGGCGGCTTCGGCGGCGGCAGCCCCGAGCAGCACAAGGCGTTCATGGAAAAACGTCTCGAAAAGATGCTCGACCACTTGAAGGCAACCGATTCGCAGAAGACCGCCATCAAGGCCATCTTCGAACGCATGGCCGCCGAGATGCGCCCGGTCCACGACCAGCACAGCCGCTTGCACGACC
Organism: Myxococcales bacterium; assembly: GCA_003159055.1. The sequence goes on along the minus strand of PMLH01000446.1, from coordinate 5,576 downwards.
AAATCGTCACGGCGCTTTCCGCCGACACCGTGGACCGAGTGGCCATCGAGGAGCTGCGCAAGCAGATTCCGCAGATGGTTGACCAAGCCTCGCAGATCTTCAGCAAGGCCTTGCTCGACGCCAGCCAGGTCTTGACCCCCGAGCAGCGCCAGACGCTGGTCAAGTTCATGCAAGACCACCACGGCCGTCGCCACCACTTCATGTAACCCTCCTCCGCCGGACCGGGTATTCTCTTCGCTGCCCGGTCCGGCCATTCTTTATCACCATGTCGACTCGCGCGTTGCTCATCGACGACGATGCCCGCCTTGTGGAAATGCTCGGCGAGTATCTTCGCTCGCGTGGCTGGGACCTCGACGTCTGCGGCGACGGAGAATCGGGTTTGGTCGCACAAGCGAAGGCCGACTATCAAGTCGTGATCCTCGACGTGATGTTGCCTGGAATCGACGGGCTTGAAGTATGCCGCCGCATGCGCGCGCGGTCGCAAGTGCCGATCCTGATGCTCACCGCGCGCGGAGACGACATGGATCGTATCGTCGGACTGGAGCTTGGTGCCGACGACTATTTGCCCAAACCCTTCAATCCCCGCGAATTGCTCGCGCGCCTCGCCGCCATTTTGCGCCGGGCGCGGCCAGCAACCGACCAAGCCGACAGCCTTCGCTTTGGGCATCTGGAAATCGATCGCGCCGCACGCGAGGTGCGCGTGCGTGGCGAGCGACGCGACCTGACCAGCCGGCAGTTCGACCTTCTGCTTCTGCTCGCGGAACGAGCCGGTCGCGTGCAAACCCGGCAACAGATCTTGGACACACTCAAGGGCGAAGAATGGGATGCCGTGGACCGCAGCATTGACGTCCACATTTCGCGCATCCGCCAACTGATCGAAGACGACGCCAAGCACCCGCGCTTGTTGCAGACCGTGCGCGGCACCGGCTACGTGCTCACGCCACCCCCCCAACAGCCGGACGTGAAACGCAAATGATCAAACGGCGACTGTACCTGCGTCTGTATCTGGCTTTCCTCGGCATCACCGTGCTTTCGCTCCTGCTAACCGCCGTCCTGGCTCGCGCTTTTCACCAGCCCGGCGGGCCGGTCGCGCACTACCTCGCACCGCTCGCTCGCTCGCTCGACTGCAAGCCAGGCGAACCTTGCCCAAGCGAAGCCGCCAAGCGCCTGTCCGAAACCTCGCGCGAGCTCGGCATCGATATCGCGGTTTGGGATGGAGAGCGCAGGCCGCTTTTCCAGGCTGGAACCGCGCCGCTGGATGTCCCGGTGCACTTTTCGCCAGGGTGGCACCACACCACCCGCGGCCCACTTTGGCTGACCGCGCTCGGGGACGGCCGCATGCTCGGGTTGCGCGAGCGAGGCCACTTGGGGCCACGCGGCCAACTGTTTCTGCCGGTGCTGTGTGCGCTTCTGGTCGCGATGGCGATCGGGCTCCATCCCTTGAGTCGCAGCATCACCCGCCGGGTCGAGCAGCTTGCGGAGGGCGCGCGACGCTGGGGCGAAGGAGACCTTGCGCACCGGGTGCCGGTCGACGGCAAGGACGAGATCGCGACGCTGGCCGAGCGTTTCAACCAAGCCGCCGAGGCCATCCAATCCTTGCTCGCGCAGGAGCGCCAGATGCTGGCCACAGCATCGCACGAGCTGCGGTCGCCGCTCACCCGCATTCGCGTTGCTCTGGAGCTTCTGGCTGAAGAAGAAGATTCCGGGCAGCGTGCCGAGCTGGCGCGCAAATCGAGCGAAGACATCGCCGAGTTGGATGCCCTGGTCGAAGAGCTGCTCATGGCCGCGCGCACGCAGCCCGGCGTGCCCCGCCGGCCGTTGGTCGTCACCGATCTTCATGTCCTGGTCAGCGCCGAAGCCGAGGCGGTTTCGGCAGAGGTGCTCGGCGATTCACCGGTGCCGTATTCCTGCGAAGCCGCAATGATCAAGCGCATGGTGAGAAACCTGCTGGTCAACGCCCGTCTGCACGGCGATGGCAGCGCGATCCGCGCAGAAGTCCGCCAGCATGAGAACGACGTTCTGCTCGCCGTCGAGGACGATGGCCCCGGCGTGCCCGAGGCGGAGCGCGAGCGCATCTTCGCACCTTTCTATCGCCCGCCCGGCCCGCGCCCACCAGGTGATACCGGCCTTGGTCTCGGCCTTGCGTTGGTTCGACAAATCGCGCGCTACCACGGCGGTGAGGTCACCTACGTTGCCCGGCGACCGAGCGGGAGCCGATTCGAAGTCCGTTTACCCAGAGTCGGTTGAGGGCACACGCGGGGCTACGGTCTTCGCATGCCGCCCATGGCGGCGTTCATCATCTTCTCGTTGATCACCAGGAATTCAGGCTCGTGTTTCTTGACCAGTTCCAACGCAGCCTGCCCGTACTGCTCGGCGAAGTCCTTACGAGCCTTCTCCAGTTGTGCTGACTGGCCGTCATGCATCTTGTCGAGCGCTGCCTCAAGTCCAGTCGGGCTCTTGCCATCGCCCGCCTTCTTGCCTTCGGCCTTCGCCTTGCCAGCACCCATTCCGCCCAAGAGCATCTGCAACGCGTAGACCCGCGCATAGTACGGCGTCAGCACCCGAGTCAGCTTCGTCACGTCATCCTGGGCCAGGCCGCTCTTCTCCAGCGCAGCCTTGCTGGCGGCAGCGATCTTCGCAGTCCGGTCGTCCTGGCCCATCGCCTTCTCGAACTTCTTCTGATCGGCACCCCCCTTCTGGTAGGCACCCACGCCGACCGCGACGGCCTCTGCAGTCACCGCGCTGATCTCCTTCTGATAGGTCAGAAAGCGGCTGATCTTGTCTTCGGTCAGCACGGCTTGACCGCTACCGTCTCCTGCGACCGTCGGACGCGGGACGTTGGCGGCCGGGACGGCCGGAGCCGCTGGCGGAGCAGCGAGAGGCGGCGGGACAACCGGCTTCGCGCCTTCCTTGCTGCAGGCGAACAAACCAAGAACGATACAGGCAGACGCTCTCGTGAGTCTTTGCATCCGTGCATGCTACTGCCGATGCCGCTTCCGGTCGAGCAGCTTGCGGACAAGCCAATCTACCGCGAATAGAGGAGGTACTTGGTCCGCTTGGCGCGGAAGGCGTCGAGGTCGGTCTTGTACAGCGCTTCGATGCCGGCGAGGTCCTTGCCGTCGAGGTTGCGATCGGCGACGGCTTCGACAAAGGACTGCCCCGCAAACTGCGCGCTCGGAGAAGGTGTGACTCCGATGTGGACGATCTCTCGTCGGGCCAAGTCAACGACGACGAAGCAGTACAGGATCTGGAAGCGCAGGGTGATTATTGTAAGAAAATCGCACGCCCAGGTTTGATGGAGATGGTTGCGAACAAACGTGGACCAGCGTTGGCCACGGTTGCGAGGCAAGTGCGGTGGTCGGTACTTGGCGACGGTCCTCGGTGAGACGTTGTATCCAAGCTTTCCAAGTTCCGCGGCGATTCGGTTCTCACCCCAAAGCGGATTTTCTGTCCAAAACCGGCGTACCAGGGCGCAGGTCGGCATCGGCAGGCGGTCGGCCAACGGGCCGCTGGGACTTCCTCCGCCAGATCAAACGCCAAAGGGAACGATGCCAGCGGACAGCAGTTTCGGGCCGTACGATGGTGACCGCATTGAGCGCCGAGCTGAAGAGGCGGGTACCGAGAGCAAGCAGGACGCGATCTCGCGCTCGGAAGCGGGGCTTGGTCACCGAACGTTGCAGTACGATGATTTGCTGGCGGAGAATGAGGTTTTCGGCGAGGAGGGCGGCACGGGATTGGACGATCGAACGCAGCGCGCCGAGCATGGCCTTGAGGATCTCAACAAGCATCGCGGGGAGATGCCTACCACGAGGCGATCACTCGATGAATCCTGGGGAAACTGCGGCGAGTTCGAGAGCTCGGACCGAGTTTTTGCGGCGAACACCTACCACGGGCTGCTAGGGATCTGCGCACACCGCCTTGACCCACTCTACGGGCAGAGCACCAGCGCTTGGGCCTCGTCCCGATCGGTGAGTTGCACGCAGGCGGTCCGCATACCGTCACGTGAAACCCTCAGGGCGGCGATCTCAGCCTCGATCGCCGAGCCGGTGATGAAGCTTCCGAAGAGCTGTGCGTGACAGTCGATTTCATCACTGGGCCGCGCGAGCCACTGCTGATAGCGGGCCCACTGACCACCAGCACCGAAGGCTGCAACAGACACGCGAGGCACATCGGGACAGCGCTCCGGACAAAGCTGCACGTCCTCGATTCCGCAGGTTCCGCCCTTTGCCAGCACGTCCTCGCGCGAGAGGAGAAAGACCGCGACTCCCTCACCGGCCACGACGCTGCACCCGGCTGCGCGCGGGGTGAGTTCATGGGGGATCTCAGCCTTGTGGGCAAGAAGATAGACATTGAAGTCGATGAGTTCGTCGCCGATCGCCAGGACGACATGATCGGCCAAGTCATTGCCGAGCCAATCGACCGCGACGCGAAACGCGCCGAAGGTCGACTGCTCCATCGTTGTTACCGTGCAAGTCGGCCCGCGCAAGCCGCAGGAAATCGAAAGATGCGCGGCCATGGCATTTTGCACAGAGCTCGCGAAAAGCGTGGGCGACAAACCGGCGGCGCCTTCGAGAATCATGCGCCGATGGAAGGTATTCGCCGAATCGAGGCAGCCGAGGCCGGTCCCGACCACGAGTCCTATCCGGTCGGGATCGGGCAAGACCGCACCCGGCCCGAAGGCATCGGCCATGGCCTCGAGCACAGTGGCGTGAAACATGCGTGAGATGCGAGGCATGCGGCGTTTGACGGACTCGGGAACTTCGGGCGGCAAAACCACCTCGGGCGCCCGATAAATAGGAACCGCGACCTCTCCATGCGCGGTGACGACGTTCTTGAAGACAAGTTGCGGCGGTCTGCCTCCGTCGAGCGCCCGCACCAGCGCAGCCTTGCCCTGACCCAGCGCCGAGAGATGCCCGAGGCCGCTGATCCGAACCTTCGTGGTCATGGCGTCCGCCCCAGGCATAGCACCGAGTTGATTCCCCCAAATCCAAGCGAGAAGGAAAGCGCGCAGCCGTAATTCCCCTCTTCGATGGCACGGGTGGGCTCGATACCGATTTCGGGGTCGGCTTCGCTGAATCCCCGTGAAATGGGCAGACGCCCCTTGGCGAGCGAGAGGACGGTGAAAACAGCTTCAAGACCACCCGCAGCCCCCAGCGTGTGGCCGGTAACACCCTTGGTGGCCACGACGCGGACACGGGGAAAGTTCGCGGCGATGAACCCGCCTTCGGCAAGGTCGTTGTGCCGTGTGGCCGTGCCGTGGACGTTGATGAAGTCGACTGCCTCTGGGGAGAGGCCAGCCTGAGCAAGCGCGGTGCGTGTGGCGAGTCCCAATCCCCTGGCCTGCGGGTGGGGTGTCGTCGGATGATAGGCATCGCTTCCACAACCATAGCCAAGCATCACGGCCAGCGGCCTGCGCGGCGAACCGGCCTTTTCGAGAACGACCACGCCCGCGCCATCGCCGAGCGTCAGTCCGTCGCGGTTGCGGTCAAACGGCCGGCAGGGGCGCTCTGAACACAGCATCAGCGCCGTGAAGCCGTGCCAGATTTTCATGAGGATGATCTCGGTGCCGCCACACA
>PMLH01000124.1 GCA_003159055.1 Myxococcales bacterium | reverse complement strand
CGGCCCATGACACCGGGTCGCGGGATCTGGGTGGCATCCAACAGCTCTGGGGCGACTCAGGCGTTCTCTACTTCTCCACCAGTATTGAATTCGGTCGATGGAACGGATCGAGCGTCGAGATCCTGCTCCAGCCCCCTGCCGACGCAGCCATTTCCAAGTACCCGGCCGCCTTCGGACAGTTCTGGGGGCGATCGGCCAATGACGTGTTCATTCCGCTGCGGGACTCGAGGTACGCGTACTACACCTGTGGCGGTGCCTTCGTGCTCTGGTACGACGGTTCACAATTCCACTCGTTCTAGCGGACATGACAATGCAGAGGTCAACAGCGATGAATGGACTGCGGCTGCGATGCTTGATCTGTCTTCTTGCAATCCCGATGGCATCGGGGCTTGAGGGCTGTGGTTGTGGCGGCCGAACCACCTTGCCTGCCGTTGGCACGGGTGGCAGCCACGGAACGGCGAAGCCGGACAGCGGAGCAGGGGACGGCAGCACGGATGGCGGCGCCGGCGGTAGCGCGGGCGCGGTTTCCGACGGCGCTCCGACGGACGGCGCAGGCACCGACGCCCGAGCGGCTGGTGGCGCTGGGCTCGGCGGTGCGATGATGGGCGGCCAAGGCGGATGGGGCGCGGCGACGGGCGGGGCCGGTGGAACCGCGACCGGCGGCAACGGTGGCGCTGGCGCGGCCGGCGCCGGCAGTGTGCCGACTGGCGGCCAAGGCGGTGGCGTCGCGGCAGCCGGTGGCAAAGGTGGAAAAGTCGGCAGTTCAGCCGGGTCCGGCGGCGGCATCGTCGTGACCGGCGGCAAGGATGGAGGCGCAGATACAGACGGAGCCGACAGGGGCGTGGACGCTGCCGGAGACGCAGGTGACGGGGCGACAGATGTCGGGAGCACGGACGGCACGGGCGCAACACCACTCTGGCGCGACAGCTACCAGCCTTATTCCCAGAAGATCGGTGGTACTTACCCGCTTGTCGCCAGCGTCTGGAGCGATGATCGCGGCGTGTACGTCATGGCCTACGACGATGCCTCTCCACCAGGCATTTGGGCCAACCTCGGAACAGGGTGGCAGACGACTTACACCTGGCGCCAAGGGACGGACGTCGCTTCCGATCCGGACCGGGCCGGGCTCAAGGGATTCGTAGATGGAGCACTGGTCCCATTTGGCGTCCTACCTTGCTCGATTCAACTGGTCGACAGCCAGGGGGCACACTGCAGTGGAGCGAACGAAAGCATCTCCGACGTGGCGACCGTCGGTCCCAACCTGGCGTACGCCGTCTATTGGGACCGCATCCTTCGCTTCGACGGCAGCATGTGGACGCAGCTCGGAGATCCACTGCCGTCGCCCGACGTGCTGACGATCGGACGCGTCCGCTCGCGTGCACTTTGGGCAGACGCATCGACTATCGTCATTGCTACCATGGAGATGCAGAACGAAGGGTACGTCTATCTCATCAGTTCCGAAGGCACACCCGCCTTGCAGACCGGACTGCCCGTAGTCGGCTTCACCGCTGCCTGGGGCTTTGGGAGCAAGGACATCTGGGTTGGCAGCAGCGACAGTCGCCTCTATCACTACGACGGCACAGACTGGTCGCTCAAGGCATCTTTTTCAGACGATGGCGGCTGGGGAATCATCAAGCTGTGGGGCAGTGCCGGCAGCCTGTTCGTCGTCACTGGGACCGAGTTTGCCCAATGGGATGGAACGCAGGTGAACACCTTGGAATCGCTGAGTGGTTCGCTGTACTACAAAGACCTTTGGGGCAACTCGGCCAAGGAAGTGTTCGTAACCCTCGTCAACTACGAAGAAGGGGAGCACGGCACGTTTGAGGCTCGATGGTTCAACGGGTCTGTCGTCAGTCAATTCTAGAAAGAGTGCTCACGCCCCTGCCGCCCACGGTCACCGGACGAGCGTGCACGTGCCCAGCGTCCCCGTCGTGTTGGCTGTGCAGGCCGGAGTGGCGCTTCCGGAAGGGCAAGGCGCCCCGCAGTTTCCGAAACCGCACCGGGCCTGTTGAAGGGCATCGAGGGCACACTGGAGAACGTCCGCCCGTGGGCTCGCCAGGTCAGCGGCCGCGGGGCAGCCACAGCCGTCGTAGAAGGCGTCGAAGCAACTCGTGGGTGTCTTGGCGGGGTCACAGGTCTGCACGTCTGCCAGTGCCGCGAGGTAGGCGGCTCGCAAGGCGTTGCAGTCGGGTGGAGCACCCGCATCCACTTCGGCGCATCGGCTGGGCGTCGAAAAGTCGCTCCCCAGCGTGCACGTGCCACCCGTGCAAATCGCGAATTGGCAGAACGCCGGGCAGCTGTGATTGACGAGGATGAGTCCGCCAGGACAGTCGGTGGGTGGGGTTACGAGCGGGCACCTGGGATTGCTCGGATTCCACGGCACGAGGCAGCGATCGTTCGCGAGGTCCGCGAGCGAAGCCGCCCTTGGGGAATAGCACTGGAAGCCCTCGCGGTAGTCGAGCACGGCCACACAATCGGAGTCGACAGCGCATTTTTCCACGACGGAAGAAACCGTGCTTCCACCGGTGCCGCCGAGGCTTCCATCCGTTCCAAGGTCGCTTCCGCCTGAGCCGCCGGCACCCCCTCCCGTGGCGTTGCCCGAGGCATCGAACCCGCCCCATCCGACAGCGCCCCCGGTGCCAGTCGCGGCGTCGGCACCTCCATGCCCTTGGCCAATGCCCATGGCCTTGTGGCCACATGCCGCTGCCAGCAAAGCGAGAGTGACCAAAGTAAAAGCCAATGTTCGCATGGATCCTCTTTGGGGATTCTACTCGCGTCCTCGCCGTCCACCCGAAAATCGCAACCAGCCTCGCGGTCGCCTCCGCCTCGAACGCGGCGCGAATGGGAAGCTCCAACGACGGCAAGCTCGCGTATAACGGTGCCATGAACGCGCGCCTCGCTCACGTCCGACGCCTGGTGGGCGGCATTTCGCCCCGGCAGTACCGGCACGTCGACGTGGCGCTGGCCAAGGACGTCGGGGTGTTCACCCCGGTGTCGGGCCAGTGCGACTACGCGACGTCGCCTGGCCACACGCACCCGTCGTATTCCTTCGTGCTGTCGTTCGACGGAGCCACGCGCATGCTGCTCGACGGGAAGATCCACTGCGCGAGGCCCGGCGAGCTGTCGGGGGTAGCACCGGGGATCCCGCACCAAGAGCTGCCGGGCGACGCCCCGCCTCGCTACGCCGTCATCATGATCACCCCGCGTTTTTTCGTGCGGCAGCTGCGTGCATACCCCAAGGCCACGCTGCCGCCCTTGCGCGGCGACACCTGGCCCGCTCCGCCCGATCTTTGCCGGACGGTGAAGGACTTCATGGTCGAATGCGAATCCGCGCTGCCGGGCCGGGAGGTGTTGGTCGAGGCGCACGCTCTGCGCCTGTGCCACGAGATCCTGCGCCTCGCGCTCGGTGTGCCGCGGCTCGCACCTGCCACCGCCGCGCGCATGGACATCAACCGCGCGGTGGGATTCGTGCATTCGAACCTGCAAGAGCCCTTGCAGGTCACGGATCTGGCGCGGGTCGCAGGGCTGTCGGTGTCGCACTTCTCGCGGGAATTCCATCGTGAGATGGGCACGGGACCGAAACAGTATCTGCTCTCGGCGCGGCTCGCCCTCGCGCGCCGGCTGCTGTTGCAAGAGGACGGCAACATCACCCAGGTCGCACACGCCGCGGGCTTTTCCAGCTCGGCGCATTTTGCAAGCGCCTTCCGCGCCGCCTTCGGCACCACGCCCAAGGCGTTCCGCCGCGCCACTGGGAAAAAGCAGAATTCCTAAAGCCTTCGCGCGATTTGTGGAAGCGCCTGCGTCCCTGTCTGCCGTACCGTCGATGCAGGAGGTTTCCCATGTCCGCCGCACCCATCGATCTCGCCAACGCCCTTTCCTTCGCCAACCAGAACCCCGCCTGCTGGCTCGCCACCAGTGAGGATGGACAGCCGCACGTGCGCGGCTTGCTCATGTGGCTCGCCAACGAGACCGGCTTTTATTTTCACACCGGCACGGTCAAGCCGCTGTCGGGGCAGCTGCTACGGAACCCGCGGGTCGAGGTCGCCTTCCACAACCCGGGCAAAGGTCCGGGCGACGGCCGCATGATGCGCGTGTCCGGCGCCGTCGAGCGTGTGCACGACGCCGCGCTGGAGGTGCGCTTGATCCAGGAACGCGCTTGGCTGAAGGACATGGTGGACGCGCAGAAGGCCGGCACCCTGTTCCTGTTTCGGATCCGGCACGGGGAAATCCGCGACTGGACCATGGCCACGAACCTGAACGAACGGGAACAGATCCCGCTACGGTTCTAGCGCGCGGCGCGCAGCGGGCCGCCTGCACCACGCGAAGCGCCGGTCTCGCCTGCAGGCAGGCCGCGCAGAGCATGGCGCCTGCGATGCCACGACGCCACCGTATCGGCGAAGAGGCGCAGCCCCACGTCACGCAACCAATGCGGGGCTCCGTTCCGCGCCACGCATCACCGGTCTGGAGACGGTCTTCCACAATCGAGCTGGCCGGCCACCGCCCGCATGGCCCGTAGTCCCGCTCTGCCCCAGGGCTCAACCGCGCACCGTCCAGGAAGACCTCGGCACCGGCCGCACGCGAGCCTTGCGCGCTGCCTTCACGTCGGCGGAGGTGGGATCGGCACCCCGAAGGCTGCCGGCAAATAGTTCCCGCTCGACACGACGGTCTTCAGCGCTTCCTTCGACGAGACCGGCAGGAAATGGCACCGCTTCATGCTCGTGAAGTAAAGGCGCCCGGCGATCGGATTCGGCGAATTCGGGACGAACACGCACAATCGATCGCTGTCGCCGCCGATGGGCCGGCCGGTGGAAAAGCCGAGCAAGTAGTGTTGCCCCGACTCGTCCGGCAAGAGCACCACCTTCGCGAACATCCCCGAGTCAAGCTCCGGCGTCACCAGCAACTGCTTCCACGTGCGATACAGGTCGCGCAGGCCCGGGATTCGTTCCAGCAATCGATTCAACGTGCGCAAAAGATACCGGCCCACCAAGCTGGTCACGAAGACGCCCAGGCAGTAGATCACCGCCAGCGAAAGCAGGAGGCCGAGGAGCGGATAGGGCAGCCGCACCACCCTCTGCACCATGCCGTCCACGTAGAAGACCAGGAACAACGTGATGGCAAGCGGTATAGCGGCGATGAGCCCCGCAACGAATTTGTTCTTCACGTGCTTGGATATGCGACCCATGATGGGCGCAGGATACCAGACCGAGGCGCGCTCGCCTCCGCTCGCGAGTACCTTCCTGGCGCAACGGTCGGGAAATAGGTTCCTGGCACCTCCGCGCGGCCGCCCGCGGCACTGGGAGCCTGTCGCGGTAACCACTCCGCGTCGCGTGGCGGGCGGAGNNNNTGATTGAAATTCTCCCGTCGCCGTCGCTGCTGCGGTCCCCGCCCGCCGCCTCACTCCTCGGTCAAATACGTTCAGTATTCTCCCTCGCCGTTCGTTGCGGCCGGGGCCCTCGCGACGCGCCAGCCCGGTCCGAATTTCAATCAGTAGTGCTAGGCGCAGGCACAGAGACAGAATCCTGACGAATCAGGGGCTGTAACAATCGGGACCGTCGCCAATCCGACACGTCTTGTCGTGGCGACCTTGATCGGCCGCGGTTGCCACTGACGGTGCAGCCGGCCGCTGTCGGCTCAACAATTGGCTTTTTCTTCGTCGGCCAAGCTCCACCCGCATTTCGCCAACCAGTTGCGCGCCAGAATCCTGACACTCAATTGAGTTACCAGGCAACTGATAACTTGCAATTCCGTCCGTACGCTGTTCAACAACAATAATCGGGGTTATTATGGAGACACTGTTGGGGAGTTTCCCAACTCAGTAGCCTTATGGGTTTCTTCTTCGATTCCATGACAGACCGGATGCAATGCCTGCGGGCCATGGGGACGTCTTGATGCTGGTTGAAGCGGAATCGGATCGTCTTTCAGCTTTCGGGAGAGACGACTGTCGCCAAACAGGCATCGTCCCCACGGCCAGGCAACAAGGTGGTCAGGCTTGGCGCCGCCGCCGATCCGTTCGACCACGCGTTCCTCCGGTCGAGGGTCGGTTCGCCGAAGAAGGCGACGCCGTTCGCCGGCCACTCCCAGTCCCGCGCTCGGTCCTCGGCGTCCCGCGACGAAGGGGCTCGGCATCGCGAGGTGACGAGGCAGTACGGCAAGCGGCACATCTTCGAGGAGCTATAGTCGTGTTGGCGGCGTCGATTGCTCTGCTCTCTCTGCTGGGACAGGAGGCTCATGTCGCCTCCCAGTCCAGCGAGGCCAAAGCCAAGGCTCAAGTCCTGCTGAAACAGGGAGCGCAGCACTACCGCCACGCGGAATTCGCGGACGCGCTTTCGGACTTCCAGGCTGCGTACGGAATCTTTCCAAGCCCCAAGCTACTTTTCAACATTGGCCAATGTAGTCGCGAGCTCGGCCGCCCCGTGGAGGCCATCGAAGCCTTTGA
>PMLH01000636.1 GCA_003159055.1 Myxococcales bacterium | reverse complement strand
CGCAAGGCGGGAGATCTTGCGAATCTTTGTTGTTCCGTCAGCGGGTGTCGAGCGCAGCCGGATCCTGGAGGTAAAACTGCTGCAATTGGGAATAGAGCTCTGGGTGTTTTGAGCGAAGCTGGCGCGGCTTCTCGAAGAACGTCTCCGTCGCGACGGCGAAGAACTCGGCCGGATTGGTCGCACCGTACTGGTCGATCAGCGTGCGGTGGTGGTGCTCAGTGTCGCGCACGAGCTGATCGAAGTCGTGGCCCAGGACTCGCGCCCATGCGACGTACATCGAGCGNNGCGAACTCGTGCAGTACGACGTTGTGTCCGTCGTGAATGTCGGCCGCGCCCGAGAGAACACTATCCCACGCCAGCACCACCACGTCGCGTGCCCATGATTCGCCAAGCCGAGCTTGCGGACCCTCGGCGACCAGTCCGTCCGCTGTGTGCCGGCCGCCACGGACAAGATAGGTCGTTGGATACACCAGGATGGAGACGAGGTTCGGGTAATAGTCCGCCTGGCGATGGAGAAGCAGGACACATGCCTGCGTCGCGATGGTGACCCTCGCCTCATCAGTCATCTGCAAACCGCCGCATCCTTCAAAATGCTTTTCCGCGAGGAACACTTGGACGTGCCCGACAAGTTCCTGGCGGTCCTCGGGGGACAAACAGGCGACGTATGGAACGTTCTTCTCGATGATCGCACGCCACTCGGCTGGAAAGGGCCGGCGGCGAATCGCTTCACGGCGTCGACGTTTCAACCAAGCGAACATGGTTTCAGACTAGCCCATCGGTTAGGAGAACCGTTGGCTATTGTGGAGCTACGTGCAGCAGCGAGGTCTGGCGCCCGGGGGCATGTCGGTAGGACGACCTTGCCGCGGATTGATGGGCCGCACCCCTTCAAAGTGAAGGTCGACCCGCGGCATCTTGGTTGGATTGACCGTGCCAACACAGGTGATGGGCCGAAGGTACCTACGTCGCTCGCGGTCGGCATGCCTCGTGCACGGGCTTCGCGGCGGACCCAACTATCACGAAAGCCAGGACGGAGCCATAATGAGTCAAAGCCCCCAAGGACTGTCCGTCTCCTCAGCGCATATTGCAGTGCCGACGACTGCCAACGGACCCGTCAAGGCCCTGTCCACCGGGAAGAAGGCGCCCTCGGCCAGCGCCCCAAAGGAAGCGAGAAAGGGCACCTTCACCTGCCCCATGCGTCCCGAGGTTCAGTCGGATCATCCCGGCACCTGCCCGAAGTGCGGTATGGCGCTGGAGCCAACTACGGACGTCGCGACCGAGGAGGAAGAAAGCCCGGAACTGAGCAACATGCGGCGCAGGTCCTGGTTCTCAGCGGGTGCCCATTGCGGCTGGCGTACTCTATCCCTTCTTCGGGCTGCTTATGTCTCCCATCTTCGCTGTAATCTTCACAGACTATCCGGGACAGTCGCCCCAGGTCGTCGAAGATCAGGTGACCTATCCGCTGACGACCACGATGCTGTCGGTGCCGAAGACCAAGGTGGTGCGCGGCTACTCGTTCTTCGGATTTTCGTTCGTCTACATCATCTTCGAGGATGGAACCGACATGTACTGGGCGCGAAGCCGCGTCCTCGAGTATCTCAACTACGCTGCCGGGCGGCTTCCGCCCGGGGTGAATCCGGCCCTCGGTCCGGACGCAACCGGCGTAGGTTGGGTCTACGAGTACACGCTGCAAAGCGACCGGCAGGACCTTGCGCAGCTTCGCTCCATTCAAGACTGGCAGCTGCGCTACGAGCTGCAGCAGGTGCCAGGCGTCGCCGAGGTGGCCAGCGTCGGTGGATTCGTGCGCCAGTACCAAGTCACCGTCGATCCGCAGAAGCTGCAAGCGTTCAACATTCCTCTCGCCAAGGTTCGGCAGGCCATTCAGCGCGGCAACGAGGATGTGGGGGGCCGGGTCGTGGAGCAGGCCGAAACAGAATTCATGGTGCGCGGTCTCGGCTACATCAAATCGCTCGACGACATTCGATCGATTCCGCTTGGGGTGGGGCCCAATCACGTTCCGATCCGGATTGCCGACGTCGCCAATGTTGCCATCGGGCCCGAGCTTCGCCGCGGCCTGGTGGAATGGAACGGTGAGGGCGAAGTCGTTGGTGGCATCGTGATCATGCGCTACGGCGCCAACGCCTACGACGTCATCGCCCACGTCAAGACGCGCCTGAAAGAGCTGGGAAAGACGCTGCCGGCAGGCGTGCGCATCGTGCCCGCGTACGATCGCTCGGGGCTGATCGAACGCGCCGTCCAGACGCTGGAGCACAAGATCCTCGAAGAGTGCATCATCGTCGCACTGGTGTGCATCCTCTTTCTCCTGCACGCGCGTAGCGCTCTTGTCGCCATCTTCACGCTCCCAGCCGGAATCATTCTCGCGTTCCTCGTCATGCGGCTGCAGGGGCTTTCCGCCGACATCATGAGCCTGGGAGGGATCGCCATCGCCATCGGAGCCATGGTCGATGCGGCAATTGTCATGATCGAGAACATGCATAAGCACATCGAGCGCGCCGGGCCCAGCTTCGACCATTGGAAGGTCGTCATCGAGTCATCCAAGGAGGTCGGCCCGGCGTTGTTCTTCTCGCTCCTCATCATCGCCTTCTCGTTTCTGCCCGTGTTCGCGCTTGAGGCTCAAGAAGGACGGCTCTTCAAGCCGCTCGCCTACACGAAGACGTACTCGATGCTCGCGGCGGCGATCTTGAGCCTGACTATTGTTCCGGTGCTCATGGGGTATTTCGTCAGGGGCAAGATCCGGCCGGAGCGGTCCAACCCGGTCGCCCGGGTGATGCTAGCGGTGTATCGCCCCGTGCTGCGTGGCCTGTTGCGGCACCCAGTCTGGGTCCTGGCCGCGACGGTGGTGTTGCTCGGCGTGACAGCGTGGCCCATCACCCGCATCGGGAGCGAATTCATGCCGCCGCTCTACGAAGGGGATCTTCTCTACATACCGTCGATGTTGCCAGGCATCTCGATTACCAAGGCGCGGCAGGTGCTCCAACAGACGGACCAGATTCTCAAGAGCTTTCCCGAAGTGGAACACGTCTTTGGCAAGGTCGGGCGGGCGGAGACCGCGACCGATCCGGCCCCCCTGAACATGATCGAGACCATCATCGGGCTCAAGCCCGAGTCGGAATGGCGTCCCGGCATGACCCACGAGAAGCTGGTCCAGGAGATGGATCGCGCCATCCACCTGCCAGGGGTGACCAATGCCTGGACGATGCCCATCAAGACCCGCATCGATATGCTCGCGACCGGCATCAAGACGCCGGTTGGCATCAAGGTGCTCGGCCCAGACCTGCAGGTGCTCGCGGGGCTCGCCGAGCAGATCGAGGCCAAGCTCCACAACCTACCGGGCACGGCGTCGGTATTCGCTGAGCGCGTGACGGGCGGAAACTTCCTCGACATCAAGATCCGGCGTCCACTGGCCGCGCGATTTGGGATCGAAGTCGCGGACATCGAGGAAGTGATTTCGTCGGCGGTGGGCGGGATGAACGTAGGCCACACCGTGGAAGGGCTAGAGCGCTACCCGATCAACGTACGCTATCCCCGCGAGGAGCGCGAATCGCTCGAATCCATCCGTGGCGTGCTCGTCCATTCTCCAATGGGGCACTACGGGCCGCTTGGCGAGCTGGCGGACCTCAAGTTCGTCAAGGGACCGCCGGTCATCAAGTCGGAGGGGTCTCGCCCGACTGCCTGGATCTACGTCGATGTGAGCGGCAAAGACATTGGTGGGTACGTTGCGCGCGCACGCGACCTCATCGAGCGCGAAGTAAAGTTGCCGGCCGGATACAATCTGATCTGGAGCGGGCAATTCGAATACATGCAGCGCGCTGCCGCGCGCTTGCGAATGATCGTTCCCGTCACGCTGTTGCTGGTATTCCTGCTGCTCTACCTGAACTTCCGAAATCTTCGCGCACCCCTCATGGTCATGTTGCTCCTACCCGTCAGCCTAACGGGTGGAATGTGGCTCACCTGGATTCTGGGCTACCAGTTGAGCGTCGCAGTCGGGGTCGGCTTCATCGCCCTGGCGGGGGTCTCGGCGGAGACGGCCGTCGTGATGCTCGTGTACCTAGACCAGGCCATGCGGGAGGAGAGCGCCGGTCAGGCGACGCGGGCGTCGGTCGACGACGCCATCCTCAAAGGCGCCGCAGAGCGCCTGCGACCTAAGATGATGACTGTGTCGGCAATCATCTTCGGCCTGCTACCCGTGATGTGGAGCGCGGGTGCCGGCGCGTCGGTGATGAAGCGTGTCGCCGCTCCGATGATCGGAGGCATGCTGACGAGCGCGCTGGTTACGCTTCTGGTGCTGCCTATCGTCTACCAGATCGTCATCGGTCGCCGTCGAGTCAGATCCGGTGAACCTGAGACCCTGAAAGGGCAGGCAGGATGAAGAATCCACGCCCGATTCGGCTTCTCTGGCCGGAAAAGCTTTCGCGGCATCATGCACACCTGATCAATGGCAATCGGCGCACAGAGGGCCATCGGCGAGTCGCAGGAGGAGGACCGGGATCGTGGCAGGATGTCACGCGAGGCAGACTGCCACGTGGTCCGGTCGTGCGGCCCTAGGGTTTGCGTGCAAATCGGGTAGCGAGCCACGCGCCGCGAACGGCATGGCGTTTGCTGGACACTGGCTCAGAGGAGAAAGGGAGGATGCCATGGCCCGCAACCTGAAGATGCCGCAATGATGGGTGTACGCAGCTCATTCTTCTTGCTGGTCTTCCGCCGCAATGCTGCTCGCCAACGGCGGATGCAAGAAGCAGGTGAGCAGGGCCGCTCTCAGAACTCGCCGTTCCAGTCTCAAGAACCTTCAGGGGATCTCGACCGCCAAAATTGCAAAACTGAACCACTTGAAATAGGAGCTAGCCAAGTGCCAGGCCAAGGTGAAGAAGAGCATGGAGCTTGATCAGCTCAAGAGCCCAGAGTCGAGCAAAACCGAGGCTTTGCCGGATAAGCCCGTCTGGTACCAGAACCTGGAGACGATCGTCGCGAACTGCACGGTGATCAGAGATAGCGTGGCATCGAAAGGCTTCAACTAGCTGAGGTGCCAGGCCGATGTCGCGCCCGATGATCGCGGTCAGCGCTATCGCCGGATGGCGCTTTGGCGTGATCGTCTACGGTCGGTAAGCCCTTGGTGCGGAGTTCTTGCTTAGCTGACTCGATGAGGGCGCTCTCTTCATCCCGGCGCTCGACTGTAGCGAGCCTGTTCAGCGCCGGCTCGTTGCTCGCGAGATCTCCCATCGCCGACTTATCGCCGAGCGTTCGGTAGCGCCCACGGATTTTGCTAGGCAGTGTCGCCGAAAAGGTCGTGCAACACGCGCCCTGCGCCGTCCTGGTCGTGCCTATCGAGCCCAAGACCTAGGCGCGCGATCAAGGGCGGCGTTTGGATGGCTCGGACATGCTACAGGCGGTCTTTCGACGAGAATATGACGGCGCCTGGGTCCCTTTCGACACCGGACGCCTGTTTGCGTGCGCGGGCCACGGCGTCTAGCTCTTCCCTGATCCTTGGGAAAGCGTAGCGCATTTGGCCGGCGTCGTCGGTGACCACGTCGCCACCCAGCACGACCAACGAGTCGTCCAGCACCTTGGCCGCAACTGGACCGCGCGCAAGCTGCTCGGGCGGCAAGGGCGCACCCCGGTTCTCGATCGCAATGCGCAGGATCGCGCGTTTGGCGTTGCGTTTGCTCCGACCACGATCGCGCACCTGCTCCACCATCCAACGGCCGAGCGGCACGACGAATACCATGCCGGAGAATATCACCGGGTAGGTGTAGAGCAGGAAGGTGTGGTCCAACGGTGCTTGCAGGTGCGCCTCGAAGGCGGGCACGATCCAGAACGGTGCAAGCAGGTTGAAGCCATTGAGTAGAGCGATGGTCACGTTGGTCCCGCTACTGTTGCTGGTCAGGGGCGGCCGCGTCTCCATGCGCTCCCAAGCCCGTCGCGGCTCCACCTCTGTGGCCCCACTTTCTTGTACCGTCTTTCGGATATCCTTGAACACGTACAGCACCACGCCGTCGTCCGTGACCTCGGGCTCTCCACCGTAGTCGATGAGCAGGCGCGTCGCTTCCTCGTCAGCGTGCGGAAAGTCCCAGCCCATCAGCGTAACCAGATCCACTGCCGCGATACGTCCACGGTTCTTGCGGATATGCGCCAGGATCTCCTTCTCGTCGAGCAGCGGATCTTCGCTCGGACGCGGCGGCCCGAACACGAACTCGAACACCTTCTTGTAGAGCGGTTTTCCCTTGCGCCGGGGTCGTGCTCGGCGGCCATACGGGTCCTGGCTGGACGGGCCCCAGCCCCACATCCAGAACAGCGGCCAGCCGAGGTCGAAGCCGCCGTCCTCGTCGCGATCGTCGGAACGTCGCGCGAACACCAGTGCCAGCATCATGACGAGGAACACCGCGAAGTAGGCCACCAACGTGCCGACGATCGAAATCTTGAACAGAAAGGTGAAGCCCTTCCACAGCGTTTGGCCGAACTTGGCCAACTTTTCGGTGAAGGGGACCGCGTCGCGACGCTCGAACGCCGGATCGAATTCGTACACCAGCTCGCCGCTCTCGGTCGCCGACAGATGGCTGCGGTACTCCTTGAGTAGGTTGGTCAGGGACTGTTCGGCGTCGGGCACCGGCAGACCCGACAGCGCGACCGCGTCCGACTTGGTTAGTTGCCCACTTTTCCCTCGCAGGGCGGCCAGTAGCACGCGCTTGGCCCGCTCCTCCGTGTAGGTCTTCTTCTCAATGGTGGGTTCGCCGGCCATGGGGAGAGTGTTGTACGGGGACGGTGCGGGTGCCATGGCTTTCGCGGTAGCCTCGCTTTCGCGGTAGCCTCGCTCGGGAAGGACGGCCCTGTCCGCTTCGCTTGCTTGGCTGCGGCTGCTGGCAGTGTGGCAAGCCGCCACGCGAGGCATGCGGCCACAGCCTTTTACGAGATTTGTGGTCGCCCTGGCGGGCAGATTGGCAGGCACTCTTCATGCAGAGACCTGGTCGCATGCAAACTACAACGTGCGACAATTCAGCCTCCGACCGCATCTCGATGCGCAAGGCACGCGGGGAAGAGACTGTCCGTGGCTTGGGCCCCCACCGACTGCTCCTCGCCGAGGATGATGGTCCGTTTCGGTTTCTGCTCACATCGGCGCTACGCAAAGACGGGTACCAGATTGTCGCCGTATCCAACGGTGTGGATCTGATGGATATCCTCGGCGATTCGCTCAGCCCGGACGGCACTCTTGGCGCCTTCGACCTCATGCTCTCTGACCTTCGCATGCCGGGATGGCCGGGCCTAGAAGCCTTGGCCAAGGTCGGGCAAAATCCCGGCATGCCGCCGTTCATACTCTTCACGGCGTTTGGCGACGAGAACACCCACAAGCGCGCGCTTGAAATTGGCGCCCTGACCCTGCTCGACAAGCCCTTCGATATCGACTACCTGCGCGAGCTTGCGGCGCAGGTGCTTGGCTAATCACAGATTCGTCCCGATATTTCCGATGGAAATGCTGGGTCCGAACAGCAGCGACCAGTGGGTCGCGTCGTCATGAGCGGTGCCGTCCGAGGAGGTGTACGCGTAGGCGCTGCGAAATTCGTAGGCGCCCCACAGATGAACGCCAACCGCGGCACCCTGGCCGACCTCGACGCGCAGGCCGATCCCGAGCAGCGTGACCAAGGTCGGGGGAAACGGCAGGGTGTTGATGTATTGCTGGGGTATGAGGCTCGCGCCAAGCACTCCAGTTTCCAATCCCAGCAAGCCTTCCTTGCCTTGTCGGTTGAGCCAAGTCAGGCGGCCGAGCACGCCGAAGTTGAGGGTCATGGAGGCCGCTGGCTCATTGATACGGTAGAGGCCGGCCGGAACATTGAGGCTGACGTAGAGGCGTACGTGGCCGCCCTCGATAGTCGCCGACCATTGTACCGAGGGTGGTTCCTGCTTCCCGCTGGTGTCCATGACGTAGCGGGTTTCGTCAGCGACATGGGATAGGCGCACTTCGATCTGGTCGAATTGTTCGGTGATGCCCTTGAGGAAGAAGATCCGCGGCTCGCCCCCAGGCCGGAGCACCATGTGTTCGTTCACGCTGGCGTCCGAGCGCTTACCCCCACTTGCCTTGGTGACTTCGATCTCCAGAACGACCTGCTGCTGTCCGTCTTCCGGCGATACGCGCTCCTGATGGATGACCACCCGGCACGTTGCCCGGGCTGAGTATGGAATGCGCGCCGGTTTGCCCGGAATGAGTGCGTGGGCATTACCATGGGCGTCGGCACATAGGAATTCGGCGATGGGATCCTTGCGTGTTGCTGTGGCGTCGAAGGGAACGGGGACGCTTGCTTCACGCAAGGGCCGCTGGACGGTTTCGGAGAGCACGGCCAGGTTCACGTCGGCAAACTCCTTGGGCAAGTCATCGCGACGATAGGCGTAGCGCAAGCTCACGAACCCGCCGCTCTTTCGGTTTCCACGTAGAAGGTTGCGATCCTTCTCGGTACGCAGGGTGTAGGCCCCTGGAAGTTCGAGAGGCAAGAACCTCGCGTGAGGCACACCGCCGACGGACCACAAGGCGTCGCGATTGGTGGGTATGAAGTCTACCGGACCGTGGCCGGGCAGCTCCAGCGTCGATTCTGGCCGAGGCGCCGGGGCAGTTGGGGTCGTGACCGAACCCACCACGCCGGCCACGGAATCCGCGCGCGTCGCCGAGATGGTGACGCTTCCACCCGCGAGCTGCTCCGTACGCAAGAGCACGTAGTCGCCGTCGTCGGTGTGAAGGGTGCGGACAATCTCCGCGGGCTCGCTGCCGACGGACCAGCGCAGCCGGGCGCTGCTTCGGCATCGCTC
>PMLH01000411.1 GCA_003159055.1 Myxococcales bacterium | reverse complement strand
GAACCTGGTGGCCAAGGAATTCGTGGCTGCGCGCGACGACGAGCGTGGCGTGTTGGTGCTCAGCCAGTTCACCGGTGCCGCGCGCGAGCTGACCGAAGCGCTGGTGGTCAATCCCTACGATCTAGAGGAAAGCAGCTCGGCCTTGGCCTCGGCCATCGCCATGTCGCGCGACGAGCAGCGCGACCGCATCCACGCCATGCGCGGGTTCTTGTCGGAATTCAACGTGTACCGCTGGGCCGGCCGCATGCTGGTCGATGCGGCACGGCTGCGAAAAAAAGCAAGCCTGCTCGGCCGCGCCAGTGCAGAATTGACCCGATTTGCGGGTCTTTCTCAGTGAAAAACATCTTAGGCAGCAGACAGCAGTCCATTCTCAGCACATTCCTGAAGCAGCGGGTGCTGGTCGCCTTCGATTTCGACGGAACCTTGGCCCCCATCGTTACCAATCCGTCGGCCGCTGCCATCCCGACGAAGACCCGCCGTCTGCTGAAAGAAGTGGCCCGGCTCTATCCGTGCGCCGTGATCTCGGGCCGTGCGCGCAAGGACGTGCTGACACGCGTTTCCGACATTCCGCTGCGTGCAGTGTTCGGCAATCACGGCATCGAACCCGTGCGCAATCCTCGCGCTGTCCGTCGCCTGGTCGACGCATGGCAGGCCCAACTCGCACGGCAGTTGCCATCCATTCCTGGCCTCGCCGTCGAAGACAAGGACACAAGTCTCGCCCTCCACTTTCGACAAGCCCGCCATCGACCCAAAGTCCGCCAGCTTCTCTTGGACCTCGCCGCACAATTGCCCGGCGCGCGCATCATGGAGGGGAAGATGGTGGTCAATGTCTTGCCCGCCGGGACCGGCAACAAGGGCACCGCGCTCGCCGGACTTTGCCGACGCTTGCGCTGCCAATCCGCGATCTACGTCGGCGACGACGACAACGACGAGGATGTCTTCGCACTCGCCGCGCAAGGCCGCCTGCTCGGGATCCGCGTCGGCCGTTCACCCAAGTCGAAGGCGCCATACTTCTTGCCCGCGCGGAATGCGCTCAGTGACCTGCTGACGAGGCTCATCGAAGCACGGATCCCGCGAGCTGACTTTAGCCGTGGCGCCACTGCAAGGTTGAGGTAGTCGCATGCGACGAGACAGCCGCCATGTCCTTAGTCTGGCAGCCCTATTTTTCTTGGTGCAAGTGTTTGCTTGCAGCCGCTCGAACGACGCCCAGCCATCAGGAAGCCGGGATGCCGGCGGCTCGGAGGACCCTGAGGCCGGACCGGATTTGGCGTCCGCCGCGGGGGGCCGAGGTGGCGGAAGTGGCGCAGGCAGCTCCGCGATGGCCGGTTCCGACGGTTCAAGCTCCGTGGGCGGAACCGGCGGGGCGGGGGCGGCCGGCGGCGCAAGCCCTCCGGCAGGCGGCACGACCACCCTCCCTGGCACCGGAGGATTCGCCGGCGGTACAACCGGGTCACTCCGGGATGGCGGCCCATCCGACGGGGCGGTCGGCGATGCCACGACCCGTCCCGAGACAGGCAGAGACGTCGGCGGTTTGGGCGGCGCCGGGAGAGAAGTCGGCACTGACGGGACCGGCAGCGGCGGCGCTGGCGGCAACCGCGACGGCGGGCCGCTTGCCAGCATCACGGTCTGGCTGGCGGGCGACTCGACCATGGCCAATGGCAGCACACCTTGCCCGGTTGGCTGGGGCAAAGCGTTCCAAGCGTATTTCAATAGCAACGCCAAAGTGGTCAACAGTGCGCAGGGCGGGCGCAGCGTGCAGACCTGGCTTTACGACGTGAGCACGACCATGGGTTCCGACGGAGAGTGCACGCTCAATTCGACGAGCTATCTTTCCGAGTGGACCGCGATGCTCGACGGCATGAAACCGGGTGACTACCTCTTCATTCAATTCGGGATCAACGACGGCGATTCGTCCTGCAATCGCCACGTCGGGACCGCGCTCTTCCAGAAGTACTTTGGCGTGATGGCACAGGCGGCGAAGGATCGCGGCGCGACGCCGATCTTCGTCACCCCGGTCAGCTCGATTTCCTGCAGCGGATCCACCGCCAAGGGCTCGCGCGGCACGTATTCGACGGCGACGAAGCAAGCGGGAACCGCCGACAGCGTGACCGTGATCGACCTCGAACAGCGAAGCGTCGCGCTCTACAACTCGCTCGGCTTCTGCCCATTGCCCGGCGCCGACACCGCGGCCACCTTCGAATCGGGCGCGATCGGTGATTTCTTCTGCGAAGACCACACCCACTTCGAGGCGGCTGGCGCCAAGCAAATTGCCGGTCTTGTCGCCCAGGCCTTGCGCGACCAGAGCATCGGCCTCGCGGACTACTTGCTTCAGTGACTATTGGCCGGGGAAGGTCCCGGCTGCCCGTCGCAGGCTCAAGTCGGCAATCGCCACTTCGAAGTGCGATTGCGCCAAGGCTTCTTTGGCCGCAACCAGCCCGTCTTGTGCTTGCAGCAGATCGATCTGTGCAATGTGGCCGGCCTCGTATTGGGTGCGAACCAAGTCCAGGGTCTCGACCGCCAACCCGACCGAGCGCTCCGCCGCTTCTTGCGCGCGACGCTTGGTTTCCAGCAAGCCGTGACCATTGGCCAGATCGTCACGAATGGTGTCGCGCAAGACCTGCGCACGGGCAAGCGCTTCGCGCGCCTGGGCCGCGGCGAGGTGGCGTTGAGCATCCCGAGCGCCGCCATCAAACAAAACCCAGTCGAGCTCGACCCCGACCGCCCAGGCGTGGCGTTGCTCGGCGAAATTGTCGTAATTGAAGATCCGGGCACTGCCGAAACCCGACAGAGTCGGCGCCCATCGCCAGCCGTACGACCGTTGCTGCAACCGGTCCGAACGGACGAGAAGCTCGATGGCACGGAACTCGGGGCGCAATCGCAGAGCCAAGTCCAAGTCCTGCGCGGGCTCGGCGGCGCGACTGGGCGCCAAGGGCTCCGCCCTGAAGCCACCCTCGCTCTGAATCAGGGTGGTCAGGGTACGGTAGGACTGCTCCTGAGCGAAACGCGCCTCTCGGAGCGCCTGCACGGCGCGAACCACCGCCAATTCGGCTCGGTCGACATCCACCTTGGTCACGCTACCGGCTGAGAAGCGAGTCTCGGCATTTTGCAAGGTCGCACGTGCGACGTCCAGGTTCGACTGGCGCGCGGTCGTCACCTCGTCGGAGATTGCGGCGGCGTAGTAGGCTTGCGCCACCGCGAACAGCACGCTCGTGAGCGAGGTTTCGTAGTCGGCCTCGGCCGTCTCCGCACCTGTCTTCACGGCTTGCAGCGCGGGATAGGCGGGCGGCGCAATGAGCGGCGCGGAGAAGCTGAGCACGCCGTCGAGCTGATTCAATGGTTGGATGGTAAGGATCGTCGGCGGTCCAGCTGGCTGGCCAGGTGTCGACGAAACCGCGGAAATCGGGAAGGACAGACCGATGTTGTTGCGCGTGTATTTTCCCTGGGCCGCCACGGTTGGAAACAGAACCGACCAGGCCTGTTCGATGTTGGTCTGCGCTTGCGCCAAGCGTTCGCGTTCGGCAATTAAGGTTCGGTTGGTCCTGCGGGCCATTGTCAGCGCCTGATCGAGGCTCAACACGCGCGGCACCTCGGCCGCGGCCGGGTGGCCGGCCAGACCCACCACCGCAACGATGAGAATCAGAATCTTGGCAGAAATCGGACGTTTGACGCTGATGCTAGCCGGCCGCTGCATGGTGAATTCACTTCAGACCGGCGCCATTGCGGATCTCGGGTTCCAAGCCACGCCACCCCATGATCGGAGGTCCCCCTGCTGACCAAGGTGCAATCGGCTGCAAGACAATCAATGGAAATGCGCACGTATTCGGCATGGTCGTCACTTTCTTGCTGCCCTTCTGATGTCGGGGACGCCAGGACGTTTCGACCGCGACTTGACGCATCCTCGTCTTCAGCCTCGCAGAATCATGTTTTGCTGCCTCGTTGGCGGTCGCGCCCCTTTTACCGGTGGAGCGGTTCTGCTAGGGTGTCGCTACAACTTTGCAGGAGAGAGACTTGCGCAACTACTCCATTATGCGTCTTCGTGGGATCCCCCTGGCGCTGGCCATTTGGGTCAGCGTTCCGCTTGCAGGCTGTTTTTCCAAGACGACGCAGGGCTCGGCCAAGCCGGATGTGGCAGGTGGCAGCGATGCCAAGCTGGTCGAGCGCATGGAGAAGGTGCGAACCCGCGCCCTGAATGCGCCGGGTGGAGCCCTCGAAGCTTCCGACTTCGCCTCGCAAGTCACCCTGCTATTTACGCAAGGCGTGGCGAAGCGCAGAACCCTTGCGCCCAACTTGGTCGACGAGGCTGTGGAGTGTTTGGACAGTGCGAAGGAAGCCAAGCCGGAAGACACCGCCGATCTGATGGCTCGCAAGGGTGAGATGTTGCTGGCCGCCGAGAGGCAGGCGCCGGGCGTGACGGCATTGCAGGAATCCATCGCCGCCAGGCCGAACCTGCGCGCATTCACCTTGCTGGTGAAGGCGCTCACGGCGCAGAAGCAAGCCGCCGACGTCGAGGCGCTGTGCAAGAAGACCCTACCGGGCATGAAGTCCGACGACAGTCGTTACGCCGTGCTGGACGAGTGTCTTAAGTCGAGCGGCGCCGCCACGCCCGAGGCCGGTCTTCGCTGGGCCGGCAGCAAAGAAGTCAGCTTCTACAAAGCCCGACGCAAAGAGCTGGAAGCCCGCCTGGCCGCCGCGAAACAGAAGAAGTAGCCCCGCTGCACTAGTCGCTATGACGATGGGATCGCGACCGCCGCGTGCCGTGGAGGTGACCATCGTCCGCATCGGCATGGCTGTGTGAAGGTTCGCCTTCGATTCCGGCCACGATTTCGATCCCGCCTTGCTTGACCCCGCGCAAGGCCAGCATGCGGTCGGCGATGCCCTGCAAGCGATCCGAGCGACCGCGGATCACGATGACTTCCAGGCACAAGTCGTGATTGATGTGAACGTGCAGGGTCGCCCGCACCTGCTCGCCAAGCTCGTGCTGCAATTCCGTCAGCCGCTCGCTGAGGTCGCGCACGTGGTGGTCGTAAACCAAGGTAAGCGTGGCAATTGCGTCCACCGCCTTTGGAACCTTGGCCCGTCCGACGGTCGCCCGCGCCAGATCGCGAAACAGCTCGGAACGCGTACACCCGCGCTCGCGAACCACGGCATCCAAGTCCCGCAACAGGGACTCTTCGAGAGCAACGCCAAAGCGAACCAACGGGTCCTTCATTAGCGGAAGACTAGCAGCCCATGGCGAAAGTCTCCATGTCGCGGATGTTCCGAACGGCGATTCTAGAATCTTGCTCGGCGCCTGCGTGGTAGGATCACTACCATGAACGTTACCATCGATTCTGCCGGACGCCTGGTGGTGCCCAAGGCCATTCGCGACCAGGCCGAGTTGCGCCCGGACATGCCACTCACGATCCTGTGCCGCGACGGCCGCATCGAGATCGAGCCGGCCGCACAGGCCGTGACCCGGGTGAAGAAGGGGCGCGTCGCTGTCGCGCTGGCGGCGAAGATGTCGCCCTTGTCTGCCGCAGCCGTAAGCCGTACGCAACAGCGTCTTCGAGGGCGCCGCGCGTGAATATCGAGGCGGTCGACACCAGCGTGATCGTTGCCGCCCTCCTTGGCTGGCACGAAGAGCACGAGATAGCGCGCAAGGCACTGGAACGCGGTCTGACTGCCGAGCGCATCGTGCTTCCGGCGCCCGCGTTGATCGAAGCCTATGCAGTCATGACGCGGCTTCCAGCTCCGCATCGCCTGAGCCCTGTGGATGCAGCCGCGCTTCTGCGCGACACCTTCGCGGGCGTTCCCACGATCGCCCTCGATGGCGGCGAGGTCTGGAAGCTGATCTGGGATCTCGAGGCAACTCGGATCGCAGGGGGCCGGAGCTACGATGGACATATTCTTGCCTGCGCCCGGAAAGCCGGTGCACGCAAACTGCTCACCTTGAACGACCGCGACTTCCGCGCGCTGGGCGACTCGGAGATCGAGATCGCGCGACCCGGGTAGCGTCGCTAGGGTGCCGCGTATTGGTAGAGTGCGAGAATCTCGTCTGCCGAGAGCTCTCGATTGTAGACGCGGAATTCATCCAGTGCGCCGTCGAAGGTCGAGTCGTTCGTGAACTGCGAGCGACCAAGCCATGCGTAGTTGATCGTGCCCAGGTCAATGGGGCGCAACGGAAGCGACGTCTTTGATTTGCTCGCGGCGGACTTCCCATTGACGTACAACGTGGCGGTGCTGGCGCCCAAGACCACTGCCAAGTGCGTCCAGCCATCGCTCGGACCGATACTGGACGCACCAGCGAGAGACTGTTCGTTGTTGATGCCGTCGGCAGCGATTCCAAAGGTCACATTGGTTCCGCTGGAGGTCATCGGAGCCAAGTACATGTAGATCATGCCCGTGGTATTCGGGATGGCCAGGTCGGCATTGATCCCGACGTCAAGAACCTTTTGCCAATCTGCGACCGTGGTGACCTTGATCCACACGGCAATGGTCATCTCGGTGGCGCCCGAGAACACGCCCAACGGCAAGTTGACGTAGCCTCGACTCGAGGCGGTCAACACCAGGGCATTGCCGACCTTCCCAGGCGCGAAGGCGAAACCAGTTCCACTTGAAGCTCCCGCATCGGGGGCAGAAATGCTGGCCAACGTCCCAACGTTTCCCTTGCCGGAAAGATCCGGCAGCGTGATGCCGTCTGTCTCGGCGTTCTCGAAGGAGTAGTAGGCGATCAGGCCGGCGACCAGTGGGCTCGTGTCTACACTTTGGAAGAGATCCGATGGCGCGTCGATGGTGGCGTCGGGGCTTGCGTCGATCACCCCCGCGCCCCCCGAGCCGCCGCTGGCCCCACCCGTCGCCCCACCCTTGCCGGTGGCACCGCCTCTGCCGAAGTTTCCGCCTCTGCCGAAGTTGCCGCCTCTGCCGAAGTAGCCGCCTCTGCCCGCGGTGCCGCCTTGACCGGAGTTGCCGCCCCGGCCGGACGCGCCGCCGGTGCTTGCGACGCCTCCGCTGCCGCGCGCACCGCCCGAAGCGAGCAGTGGTTTGTCCGAGCTCGTGTCGCGGGCTGCGTCGCTGCTGCCAGCCGGTGGCAGGTCGATGCCCGCAGAACCCCCGACGCCACCGGTGGGAAGCCCGCCATCGAGAACGTTCCCGGCACTCGTCGATGGTGCGTCAATGGCGCCGCCTACCCCGGCGGCGTCGCCCTCTGGAGGTCTGCCCACTTCGATCGGGACGGTTGAATCCACCGAGCCGCCGCTTGCAGAGGCATCGTTGAACGCGACCGGCGTCCCGCCGGCCCCTCCCTGGCCCCGGACCTGATGCCACGGCTCGGTCAGATCGACGCAGCCGAGAAGAGTCGACAGAGCTAGCGCCAGCTGGGCCTTCGCCCAACCGCGAGATCTCGGAAGCTGACCTGCCAGACTGTCTGTGGACACGGAATCTCCTGCGCCCGTCCGCACATACCGACGAGCTAATGGATCGAATAATGGTCTCCCAGAATTTGTACTTCGTCCATGAGCGGGATGCGAAATTTCGTCTCACAATGGACGCGCCGAGTCCTGGCGAGCCCGGTGTCATCCCCGCACTCTAGGGTGACGAGGTCGCCTTCGAGCTTGTGGCCGTCGCCGTGGGGTATTGTTCAAGGACTGCGTTGGCGCGGCCGGGGCAGGTTTTGCCGGCTGCCATGGCGGTCTTGATTTCTTCGCCCACCTGCTTGGCCGACATGGCGCGCGGCGAACGCGCCAGGGTCGCCATCCAGCTTTTCGCCTTGGCGACCATGGCCGCCTTCGGCTCGTCTCGCAGGCCCTGAACCGACAGCACCAGCACACGAGGGTGGTACGCGGCGGTCATGAAGACCTGCCCGGTCGGCCGGTTTTCCTCGGCGGGGCGGTCGTCCGAGGTGGCCGTAACGCCAGCGGCGGCATCCCCACTTGGGGCGGGGATAGAACTGCCCTCGGCGCGGCTGCCCGGAAGCCACCAAATCAAGGCGGACGGCATGTTGTCGGCCGCCAAGATTTCGATTTCCTCCGGTTGCACCTCTCGTCCAAGGGTCTCCGACAGGCGCGCGCTTTCCCACCTGGCGTGCAGGCGCAGCAGCTCGACACCATCGAGCCCGCGCGCGGTTGGACTGATGTCGTCGGCGCGGACCGTGGTGACCTGCACCATCAGGCCATCCACGACAAACACGTCATTCGAGCCGCCGTGGCGCAAACCGACCTTGTCCCCGGCCAGTTGCATGCGAAAGTGCAGATCGCCTGCGTTGCCAACCATGGTGAAGCCGCACGGCGAATAGATTCCGGCGATGCCCGGTGGCTCGTCGGCGGCGACGGCCAGTCGTGGTGGAGCATCCGTCGCCGGCCCGACCGAATTGGACGCGCAAGCGCCCAGCGCACATGCGAAAAGCCATCCGAGACAGCGAAACGTCTTCATGCCGGGATAGTAGTTCCGATCGCCGACAACGCCCGCAATTTTCGCAGCACGGGATGGCAAGGCGCCGCCTACCTTCGGTACTTCTTCGCGTCGATTCCGCTTTGTTGCAGCCAACGCCACACCACGCCCCATTGGCGGTCGAGCTTGCGCGCGACTTGGGCGACGCTGCCCTTGTGGCGTTCCAGCAGGGCTTCCAGCTCGGCCTTGTCGGGGCGTTCGCGGCGCGCGGGGTGGTCCGTGCTTGACGCCTCGACCGTCACGCGCTCTTGCAGCCGCGCGGGCAGATCGACCAGACGAATCTCGGGCTTGCCGTCGGCCCCAAGCGCCGCCTCGGCCATCACCTTTTCCAGCTCGCGCACGTTTTGCGGCCAATCGTGAAGGCACAGGGCGAGAAACGCCGCCGTTTCCAGTCGGCTGACAAGAAGGCCGCGAGGCTGCCCTAGAAAATGCCTTACCAGCGTGCCCACGTCCTCGCGGCGCTCGCGCAGCGGCGGCAGAACGACGGGGCTGGCCCCGAAACGCGCGAGCAGATCGCGCCGCACCCCTTGCGACTGTTGGTCTTCCACGATGCTGGAGCTTGCGCCGATCACCCGTACGTCCATCGTGCGTGCCTCACCAGCGCCCAGGGGAACGTATTTGCGGTCGTCGAGGAAACGCAGCAGCTTGGCCTGCGCCGCACTCGGCATCTCGCCAATCTCATCGAAGAACAGGGTGCCGTGTTGCGCCTCTTCGACAAGCCCCGGCTTGCCCGCCGCCGCCTGCGCGTGCGCCCCGCGCGCGAAACCGAAAAGCTCACTCTCCACGAGATCGGTCGGCAAGGTCGCGCAATTGATGGTGACGAAACGGCCG
Organism: Myxococcales bacterium; assembly: GCA_003159055.1. Next base: position 3,226 of record PMLH01000411.1, on the reverse strand, counting down.
CGCCGTCCGCTCGCCCGGTGCACCGCCCGCGCGTAGACTTCCTTGCCCACGCCGGTTTCACCCGACAGCAGAATCGCCTCGTCGGTGGCGGCCAGGCGGCGCAATCGCCGAATCGGCGTCGCCATGTTCCCCGACAAAGTCGCCACCGGTCCGAACGGCGCCGCAAGATCCTCGCGAATCGCCGCCAGCGCCTCTTCCGAAAGCAGGCGAAGCACCAGCGCGGTTCCCCCGACAAACAGCAGCGCGCCGTCATCGACCTTGGTGGCGGCGGAGATCGGGCGGCCGTCGACCAGCGTGCCGTTCTTGCTGTCGAGGTCGGTGATCCTGAAGCCGTCCCGCGTGCGCGACACGCTCGCGTGGCGGCCCGAGACGCGCGTATCGGAAAGGCAGCACACGGTGCCGTAGCGTCCGCACTGCGGGTTCCTGCCAATCTCGATGGCATCCTCGAACGGGATCACAGATTCGCCTTCCGCCGCGCCCCCACCTTCCGCCGCGCGCCCCACCACCAGCAGCACCGCCACCCGGCGCGGCCCGCTGCGAGGCAGCACCGTCTCCTCTTGCGTCGCCGTTTTCGTATCGTCGGAAGCGCGGCCGGACATCTCGGCACGATAATAGTCCAAGTGAAGCAGCCTGGTCCAACCGTGCCAGCCAGCAAACCTCATCGTGGCGGCAATGCGATGCGGCGGCACGACGGCCACCAAAGTGCGTCGAGCGCCGGGGCCGCGCGCTTTCTGCGGCAAGAGAATCGTCCGCGTTGCTGGCCGGCGCCGGCTGAGGATTGCTGCCGCTGCCGCCGCCATTCGCGCTGTCGCCGCTTTGGTCGGCGCGGAACTGATCGAAGTGCAGGTCCTGGCCAAGCGCCACCAAATGAAGGTGTGTTCCCTGGTCTTGCAACGCAATTGTCGATTGAGTGAAGTGTGATATTACAAAGTCTGAATTGTGCCGATTGGTGATATTACAGCGGCTATTGGGCGGAAGCGTGTTTACCCTGGAACACTGCAGATCTGCCGGCAATTCCAGGCCTGCGTGAATTAGAGGGGTGAGCGGGACCCCGCCGCGATTGTGTGAGAGTGTGATATTACAGTTCCGCTGGCCAGACTGCGGAAGCCATGGCGACCAGTCGATTCAATTTTCTTATTGCGTTTGCTATGGCGGTGTCTTTACCATGCGTTCAATTCGCCGATCGTGGTCGAGCAGTTCCGGTCGAAAACCCAATCTGAGGTTGGCTATGAGAACAAACTCCCTGGTACTTGCGGTTGCGACGCTGGCTCTTGCAGCAGGATGTGCGTCCAAGGATGCGCCCGACGACAATGGAGGGCCTTCGCGACAAGGCAGGCCAAAGGAGCAAACAACCGCGACGCTCACGGCGACAGAAACTGGGACCGCCACGCACACGTCGACATCGACCGGCACCACCACCCAGGTGGTGACCGCCACACAGACCACGACCAATACCATCACCGCGACGGGAACCGGGACCGCCAGCGTGACCCAAACCCTGACCGCGAGCGCGACGGCGACGATCACACAGTCCGCAACCGTCACCCAGACGGCGACCCAGACCGTCACCTCGACGGCGACCCGAACCGGAACCGCCCCAGGCACCTATCAACAGATCTACACTTTCACCGGGACCGTCACCACCACGGGGACGGCCATCGCGTACTACACCTCGTGGCCGCACTCGCAGGGCANNACGGGCACGGCCACCGTGACCGTCACCGCGACAGTGACCTCGTCGATAACCAACGCAGGCACCGGCACGCGAACCGTGACTGCAACCGGCACCGCAAGCGGCACCGCGATGCAGACCTGGACCGCGACCTGGACCGCACAAGTCACACAGACCGTCACCAACACGACCACCTCGACCGTGACCAACACCAACACCCTGACCAACACGGTGACCGTCACCAACACCAATACCTTCACCCAGACCGCAACCCAAACCACCACCGCCAGCAGCACGAGCACAGCCAGTAGCACGCACACGGCAACATCGACTGGCACCAAGACGACGACGTCGACCGGCACGACCACCGACACGGTGACGACCACGGTCACCCTGACCGTGACAGGAACCGACACCAACACGTCCATCGACGGTGGGATCGGCGGCGGCAGCTGCCTCCAGCGATGGCGCGAGACGACCTGCGGCCAGTGGTGCCTGCGGGAGACCCAGCACGATCGCCAAGCCTGTCAGGCGTTCCTGGACTGCTACCTAAACAACAACTGCGGTCCTTCGACCTGCGGCGGGCCAGACCAGGCATGCGGGGTGAACCATGACGGCACCAACGGTTGGGGCACAGCCCCCAAGATCATCGCGGACCAAGTGTACCAGTGCCTTGGCGGCCCGGGCAGTCCGCCGGTCACATCGTGCACCGGCCTGCCAGACACGACCCCCTGCACCGACGGCAATGCCTGTACCACGGGCGACATGTGCATCGGTGGGGCATGTGTGCCCGGCACCGCTGCCCCTTGCCCCGGCGACCAGTGCAACACCGGTGGAACCTGCAACCCAACGACCGGGACATGTTCGAAGATACCAAAGCCGAATGGAACGACCTGCGACGATGGCAATCCATGCACAAAGGACGACCAGTGCTCAGCGGGCAGCTGTGGGGGCACGACGTATACGTGTGACGAGGGGCTGGCGTGCACAGCTGGAACTTGCAACGGGGACGGGACGTGTACGTATTCCCCAAAGGCCGGAAACTGCGTGATCGACGGTGAGTGCTACGCCAACGGGGACACGAACCCCAGCAATCAGTGTGAGCAGTGCACATCAAGTTCCAGCCAGACCAAGTGGAGCTTCAAGACGACAGGCAGCGGCTGCGAAGATGGCGACTTGTGTACTACGGGAGATACGTGTCGAGACGGCAAATGTTACGCCGGTCCGGCCCCAACGTGCGACGACGGCAACGGCGATACCCTTGACTACTGCGACTCGACGACTGGCTGCCAGCACCTGCCGATAGCCAACTCCGGAGCTAACTATGGCGACATAGTACCGATCTTGAATTGTGTTGCAGTACTTCCACAAGTTGACGCCCCTCCGACATACGAGGCCATCTTCGGCTATCAAAACAACACTGGAGGCAACGTCCACATCCCTCTAGGTGCCGACAACGTCGTTGACCCAGCGGGAGCCACCCAACCCCCTGTCTGGATTCTTGCGGGCACGCAGAAGGGGGTGATGCTGCAGGGCCTCACTGCAGAGTCAAGC
>PMLH01000380.1:193-3620 GCA_003159055.1 Myxococcales bacterium | reverse complement strand
GAGGCTGCGGCCGGGAGAAAAAACGAGATCTTCAGTCTCGACAACGGCTTGGAAGTGGTTCTGGAAGAGAACCACGCCGCGCCTGTGGTGGCATTTCAGGCGTGGGTCAAGATTGGGTCGGCCGACGAACCCCCTGCACTGGCCGGCATCGCGCATGTGTTCGAACACATGCTGTTCAAGGGGACCAAGAGACGCGGCGGGGGCCAGATCGCACGCGAGGTGGAGGGCTCCGGGGGCGAGATCAACGCCTGGACCAGCCACGACGAAACCGTCTATCACCTGGTCCTCGCAAGCCAATTCTTCGACACGGGACTCGACATCCTGGCCGACACGTTGATGAACTCCAGCTTCGACGCTGGCGAACTGGAGCGCGAACGACTCGTGGTCCTGGAGGAGATCAAGCAGGGCATCGACGACCCGGAACGCCAGGCCGGCCAGGGCTTGTTCCAAACCGTGTTCGACACGCACCCCTACGGGCGCCCCATCATCGGCGCCGAGGCCACGGTCAAGAAACTCCGCCGGGATGACATCCTGTCCTTCTTTGCCAAGCACTACGTCGCCAGCAACGTGACCTTGGTCGTGGTCGGGGACTTTGACGTCAGTACCGCCAAGAGCAAGATCGAAAAGGCCTTCGCCCCGATGCCTGAAGGGGTCGCGGTCGGGCCACGGCCGGTCCAGCCCGAACAAGCCTCCCTACGCGCCCAGGGTGCAAGCCGCGATGTCAAAGAGGCGCAGCTGCTGCTCGGTTTTCGGACCCCAGCCATCAACGATTCCGACATCCCGGCGCTCGACCTTCTCGCGGTGCTGCTCGGACAGGGCGAAAGCTCGCGCCTGAATCTCGAAGTGGTGCGCAACCGGCAGTTTGCAACCAACACGTCAGCGTACCTGTTTTCTGCTCGCGATCCAGGGGCTCTGGTCGTCCGAGTTGGGCTCCCGCCAGGGCGAATCGAAGAGGCAGCCCGCGCCGTGCTGGACGAGATCTTGCGCCTGTCTTTGGAAGAAGTGCGGCCCGAAGAATTGGCCAAGGCCAAGACCATCCTGGAGAGCGATCGCATCTACGACAAGGAGACGGTTCAGGGCTATGCGCGCAAGCTGGGATTCTTCGCCGCGATCGCCGGCGATCCAAATTTCGAAGAGGGGTACCTGGCAGCGTCGCAGAAGACCACCGCGTCCGATCTACAGCGGGTGGCGGCGCAGTACCTGCGGGTGCCCAACCTGACGATTTACGTGCAGACACCCAATCGTCGAGGTGCCAAGCAGCAGGACGCGACGGAAAAACTGCTTGCCCGCGTGAAGGCCACGGCAGAAGCAGCCGAAGCACGTGCCAAGGCGCGATTCGCGCGCGCCGCGGCCGCCGCCCCCGACGCCGACAAGGTATACCGCCACGTCTTTCCGTCCGGACTGAAGCTCCTCGTTCTTCGCGACACCTCGGTTCCCATCGTCGCTCTACGCGCGACCTGGGTCGGCGGGCTTCGCTACGAGGACGAGCGCTCGAATGGCATTTCCAACATGCTGGCCGCCCTGCTTAGCCGCGGCACCAAGACCCGCACCGCCGAGCAGATCATGAACGACGTCGAAGGCATGGCTGGAAGCATGATGGGCTACGCCGGCCGCAACAGCCTCGGCCTGCAGGCGGAATTCCTTTCCCGCTATTTCGAACGCGCCATCGATTTGGTCGCGGATTGCCTGCTCAACGCGACCTTTGCCGAAGACGAACTGGAAAAGGAGCGGCGGCTCGTCCTCGACGACATTCGCGCGCAGGAGGACAGCTTGGGCCAGGTTGCGTTCAAGCTGTTCCACTCCACCATGTGGCAGAAGCACCCGTATCGACTGGACGCCATGGGCACCACCCAGTCGGTTGCGGCGATGACCCGTCGCAAGCTGCTCAGCCACTTCCGTCAGCGCTACAGCACGTCCAACCTGACCATCGCAGTGGTGGGTGACGTAGATCCGGCGCGCGTGCAGGCCAAGGTCGCCGCCTTGCTCGGTGGCAGACCCGAACAGAACCTGGAAAAGCCAATCGTTCCGACGGAACCTCAGCGCTCTGAGCCGGCGCAGGTCTTCAAGTACATGGCGAAGGAGCAAGCCCACCTGGTGCTCGGTTTTCAAGGCGTGGGTTTCGCAAGCCCGGATCGTTTTCCGCTCGAAGTCCTTGCCTACGTGCTGTCGGGGCAAGGCGGCCGACTCTTCACTGAGATCCGCGAGAAGCGCGCCCTCGCCTATCGGGTCAGTGCATTTTCGATGGAGGGGCTCGACCCTGGCTATTTTGCCGTCTACCTGGCCAGTAGCCCGGAGAACCTTGACGAGGCGGTCAAGGTGGTGCGCCAAGAGCTGCGCGATGTAGCGGACAAAGGCATCACCGCCGACGAGCTTGCGCGTGCGCAGCGCTACCTGGTCGGCGTGCATGCCATCGGCTTGCAGCGCAAGAGCGCGCTGGCGGCGGCCTTGGCATTCCACGAAGCCTACGGCCAGGGTTGGAAATCCTACCGTCAGTACGCCGATAACCTCATGAAGGTCACGGTCGCGGATGTGACGCGCGTGGCCCGCAAATACCTCAACCCGCAACGCGAGGTTGCGGCGGTGGTCAAGCCGCCAGCGGAATCGTCGGGCGCGGCCCGAGCGGCAGCCCGAGCAACGCACGGGGCGGTGCCCTTGCGCGCCGTGGATGTCCCAAGAACCAGGCCGGAACGCGCGGCGGCGACAACGCCGCTAGACTGGAAGTAGCCCCGTGCCAGCCCAGCAGTCGAGCCCGCGAAACCTCCTCACGAGTCTTGTCCTGGTCTTTCCCCTGTTCCTCATCTATCAGATCGGCGTTCTGTTTACGATGCCGCTGCTGAACGGCGCGGATTTCATCACCACCCTTCTGTTCTCTTCGTTCGGGCTTACTCTTAAGGGCTATCTGCTGTTCCTGGCCGGCGTGCTCACGCTGTTCGCGGTCGCCGTCGGACTGCTCAAGCGCAAACAGCACTTCAACGGCAAGGTGTTTCTCCCGGTCGTTCTGGAAAGCACAATCTACGCTCTGACCATGGGCTCGCTCATCGTCTTGCTAATGACGAAGGTGCTTCGGTTCTCGCCGGGGCTTGCCGTCGGGCTACCCGAGCAGGGAATTGTCACACGTGTCGTGATGTCGCTCGGGGCAGGCGTCTACGAGGAAACCGTCTTCCGCTTGGGCCTTCTGGCCGGCAGCATCGCCTCATTCGAAAAACTACTCGGCATGAGTCGCTGGGCTGCCGTCGTGGGCGGTTTCCTTCTCTCCTCAACGGTGTTCTCGTTCGTCCACTACCTTCCACCCATGGGCGATGCGTTCACCTTCAGCTCCTTCACCTTCCGGCTGCTCGCGGGCATCGTGTTCGGTCTTCTGTTCAAGCTGCGCGGCTTCGCAGTAGCCGCGTACACACACGCCTTCTACGACATCTTCGTTCTGGTC
>PMLH01000380.1:0-182 GCA_003159055.1 Myxococcales bacterium | reverse complement strand
CGATTTCTTCACCTCAGGCTTCTTGGCCGCTGGCTTCTTCGCCTCGGCAACCTTCTTTGGGGCTGCCTTGACGGGCGGCGCGGGCTTCTTTTCCTCGGGCAGCTTCGCCTGCGCCTTGGCTTCGGCCTTGGGCGCGGCAGTCTTTGCAGGCGTGGCCGGCTTGCTCACGGCGACCGGCTTGG
>PMLH01000365.1 GCA_003159055.1 Myxococcales bacterium | reverse complement strand
ACCTGCACAACCTGCACAACCTGGAAGATGGCTCCATCCGTCACGACGCCCGCCGGTATGGGTCGCCGGATTCGCCACCGCAGCCGCGGTGGCAATTCTCACTGTGCTCGCCTATCGCTCGATCCCTGCAAACCGCGACATGCCCTTGCAGTATTCCGTCGAGGGATCTGTCACGGCCCATGCAGGCTTGATCACCGGCTCGCCAGGCGAGGGCTCACGTCTGCTTTTTTCTGACGATTCTCGCATCGGTCTTGCGGCCCTGACGAAATTGACGGTGGACAAGCTCGATGTCGGAGTCGCCCAAATCACGTTGGTCGACGGCTCGATTGATGTCGACGTCAGGCCGCGCAGCCACACGTCATGGACATTCGCAGCAGGCCCGTTCCGGGTAGCAGTGAAAGGAACCAAGTTCCGTCTCGCCTATGCAGCCCACGCCCGACGCATGGCCTTGCACATGACGAGCGGACGGGTAGAGGTCGCCGGCTCACAAGGGCGCACCATCGCCGTCGCCGCCGGAGAATCGATCGAGCTCTTCGCTGAACCGGCGCTTACGACAACACCGGGCACGGACAGTGGCCCCGCGCAGCCGGCCGCCGACGAGGCGAGCCTCGCACCGGTCCCTGTTGCCCAGAAGAAGGCGTCTGCGATCTTGCGCGGTGGAGCTGTGTCCGACCTCTCGCATCGCCGATCCGGGATGCACACCAAGGAAGAGCGCGAGCCGACCGCTGAGCTTGTGACGGTGTCTTGGCCCTACTTACTGACCCAAGGCAAGTTCGCAGAGGTGGTCGCCGATGCCCAAAGACGTGGCATCGACACCACGCTTGCATCCGCCAGCGCCGCCGATCTGTCTTCGCTGGCGGATGCTGCGCGCTATACCAAGCGCAGCGACCTCGCCCGCCAGGTCCTGCTCGCGATGCGCGCGCGCTTCGCGGGCACCGAAGCGGCGCGTGACGCTTCGTTCTTTCTCGGGCGGCTCGGTGAGACCGTGCCGGGGCAGCCGGAGGCAGCGCTTGGCTGGTATGAAACCTACTTACACGAGGCGCCTCGCGGCTTGTACGCCAGCCTAGCCCTGGGACGAGAAATGACCTTGCTGGCGCCGAGAGCTCACGACCGCGCCAGCAGGATCGCCAAGCAATATCTTGAACGTTTTCCCCGCGGATCGCTGGTCGAGCTGGCGCGGTCGCTCCTCGAATCTGGCAACGATTGACGATTTCCTCGGGTCTGCTCTTGGTTGGGCTCTTGCACCCAGAGACTTGCCGCGTTATCAGCGCATTGATCGAGATCAGTCCGGAGGACGAGACGACAAGAGGACCCGTCACAGGTGAGCCGGATCACCGGAACAGAATCCTCCATGTTGACGCCACGCGCTCTCAGCAATTGATCGCTCTTCTTGATCGCTCTTCACGCGACAAAGTGGGATAGTTCGCTCAGTCTGACCGCTTGGGACACCAAAAACCTGATGGGGAATGACATGAAGCGAATTCTACTGTGCGCGGTATCGGTCTCGGCCGTTCTATTCGCCCTTTCCTCTTTGTTCAGTTGCAAGGAGCCAGCGCCCGTCGGCGGAGGGGCCGGCGGCCAAGACTATGGCGACGGTGGTTCCTCCGGCGTCTCCAACAACGACGCCGCCGTCGGTGGCCGCGGTGGTACGACCACAGCCGCCACTTGGGTGCTTCCGGATGTGATACCTGCCGAGCCAGACGCTCCGGAGGAAGCTGCGGCTCCCAGCGCCGATTCCAACTGCGGCTCGGTCGCGAGCAAAACCAAGCGGCAACCGGCCGACGTGCTTCTGGTGCTGGACCGTTCGGCGTCGATGGATTGGAGTATTGCCGAAGGGTGCTACTGTGACAGCGCCAACATGGCCGCTGGCGGCGGAGCTCAGTTGTGTAAGGACACCACGAACTGCACGACCCGCTGGAATGCCATCAAGGATGCGACGAAGACGACCCTCGCCAACTCCACCTATGTGAATTGGGGGCTCAAATTCTTCATGTCGCCGGACCCGACCTTGGCCCAATGCACTGTCACCAAGGATCCAGAGGTTCCCGTCGGCACCGACTCGGCCAGCACGATTCAGTCGCAAATCGAAAGTGCCACCAAGAGCCTCAGCACTCCAACGGCAGCGGCCATCAATGCGGCGGTGGCATATCTGAAGACGGTCGACGACGGCAACAAGAAGTTCATCCTGTTGGCGACGGATGGCGAACCCAACTGCGGTCCCGGCGCTGGCAAGAACCCCGCCCCGAGCATCAACAACGTCGACGTCACCGGTGCAACAACCGCAATGACGGCAGCGAAAGCCGCTGGCTTCACGGCGTACGTCGTCGGTATTGGCCCCGAGACTTCAAATCTTACTCAAATCGCCCAAGCAGGCGCCGGCCGTGACTACTTCCCGGCTGGTTCAGCCGACCAGCTTGCCCAAGCGCTGTCGTCGATCACCAAGATCGCGGGCGCATCCTGCGTCTTTCATTCCCAGGATGCGCCACAAGACCCGGCCAACGTGGCGGTCTATGTGAACGGACAGAAAGTGGATCAATCGGACAGCGATGGCTGGAAGTACGGCAACACAACCCAGGACATCGAGCTGACAGGCAGCTATTGCAAGGCGATCCAGGACGGTGCGGACACGGACGTGCAGATCCTCTTCGGATGCAAAGGCGAGACGTACTTCCCGCCGGGCATCTACTGAGATCCTCGCTCGACTACTGCAACGGCTGGGCGACAAGGGTCAGGAGTCTGCGAACGAGGCTCGCGCTCAGCGGTTCGAGCTGGCGCGCGGGAATAAGCTGGCCATCGAGGCTGCCGATGCGGCGGAGCGCGCCGAGGTAGCGGTAGTAGAGGCGCAGCCCCTGGTTCACGGCTTCGGATTCTTGGCGCAAAGCCCGGTCGATCTCGGCAAGCTCGCCGGCCATCTCCGACCGATGCCATTCGGCGACCGTGCCCTGTCGGTAGGCTCGTTCTTGAACGGCGAAGTACCTGTCGTGCAAGGCTCGCAGTGGGACTTGTTCAGTTTGCAGGAACGCGACCAGCTCACCCATGCGCTGCAGGACCGCGCGCGCGGCGCCCTCCAAGACCTCGCCGTCGACCGGCCCATAGAAATCGTCTGCACTCCGCTTCCATTGCTTGAGCGTATAGGCGGTCCGGCGAGTATCGAGGTAATCGCCCACCATCGTCGCCATTCGCCCGCGATGCATTTCGCTTTCGGCGTTGGCGTTGCGAATGGTTTCAAACAGCGGCGCCAAGCGGTACGCGGGAACGTCTCCCGAGGCCAGCACGCGCATTTCCGCCTCGGCCAGGCGCAGCTGGGCCTGACTGGTGCTGAAGTCCGTCCATTCCTCTTGCAGAAGCCGCGCGCTCACCCGCATGGCTTCCACATAGTACTGTTCGGGCGACTCGACAGTGCCGGCGACGAACAAAGCGGTCCGCGTCTCCGGACCAGGCCCCCCCTCGTGCATGACATTGGTTCGACTTGATTGCAGGACCGTGGTCAGGCCGGTCTTGGTGTAGTCGATGCCCAGGCCGACGGCGTAGCGCAAGCTGCCGGTCAAGTCGGATTCGACTTCGGTTGAGCCACGCAGAACGATGTACCGCAAGCGGAACGGACGCTCGCGCTTCACGAATACCCCGCCGCGGGCGGTGAACCTTTCGCCTTGATAGCCACTCTCGACGGTGAGCACCCTGCGCACGGCGGCTTCGAGAAAGCTGTTCCAACCCGACGGACCGATCTGTCGATTGAGCCAGCTCTCGCGAACCGCCAGTTCGAACACGTTCGATGCGCTGTTCGCAGGCGCGCGAACCTGATCGAGCAAGCCCGCCGACAGCTCCAGCCACGGTAGGTTCGTGGTCAGGCCTCCGCGCAGGGTCGGCTGCAGGTGGTAGCCGATGTGCGTGGCGCTGCCGTACCACCCGAGCCGACAGGCATCGTTCTGGCAGCGAGAGAGCGTGCCGGAATTGCTGACCGCTCCGGCCTCGACCAATGCGCCCAGCCCGGCGACCGTCAACGCCAGCATGCCTTGATGGGTGGCGAGCTGATGCTTCCACACCGCCCATTCCTCGTCGGTCTGGGGGAAAAACGGCTGCTGGGCCAACAAGAACACGCCAAGGTCGAGGAACTCGCGAGCGTTCAAGTAGTGCAGGAGCGAATTCGATAGCTGCCCGCCGGTCGGCGCACTGTCCAGGATGTCCAGGTTGACCGTGATGAGCCCGAAGGAATCAACGGTCAGGTCCTGGATACGACGGCTACGGATGTCGTCGAGGCGGGTCATCTGCTGCACCTGCTGATCGAACACTGGATAGGCCAGATGCATGGGAGCAAGGCTCAGCTTGTACGAAGTCGAGTCGCTCAGTTGCCACGGATCGCCGACCAGGCGGTCGATTTCGTTCTCGACGTTGAACAGCTCGACCCGGTTCAGGAAGGAAAGAACCTGGCCACGCGAGGCGCTTCCCACTTGGGTGGCGACCTCACTCAGATAACGCAGAAGGTCGCCAAAATCATTCTGTAGCCGATTGGCTACCAACTGCGCATGAGCCGGGCGACTCGCCAGGGCGAGCACGCCCACGACCAGGAAAAGGCACCTCCACGAGGACCGTCGCCCACGGGCGCACACCGGACCACGACGACACGCACCGCGGGAGCTCGAAAAAACCCTCGGAGGGTTCTTTCCTAGAACAGACGATGGGCGTTCTTGTTTCACCGGTCCGTCGGCCAGTATACCGCGAAGGCGGTCCGATCCATCACCGCCACGGACGGTCGGGATCGCGTGGTCGGCGTTCCTACTTGATTCCTTCGCCAACCTGGCATAATCCCGTGCCCGATTCACTTGACGCCTGACTGCGTCGCTTTCGCCGACATGCCCAGCAGCAACAAAGGATCCCTGCCATGCCCGAGATGAACATCATCCAGGCCATCAACGATTGTTTGCGCGTCGAGATGCAACGCGATAGTCGGGTCGTGGTGCTGGGCGAGGACGTCGGCCACTTTGGTGGCGTGTTCCGCGCCACCGTCGGGTTGCAACAGGAGTTCGGTCCGGATCGATGCATGGACACGCCGCTGGCGGAAAATGGCATCGTGGGCGCCGCCATCGGCATGGCTTTGTATGGTCTACGCCCGGTGGCGGAAATCCAGTTTGCCGACTACGTGTACCCGGCCTTCGATCAGATCGTCAACGAGCTGGCGAAGATGCGCTATCGTTCCGGCGGCGAATACACCGCGCCCGTGGTTATCCGCATGCCGGCTGGCGGCGGCGTGCGCGGCGGCCACTACCATTCGCAATCGCCCGAGGCGGTGTTCATCCACACGCCGGGGCTGCAGGTGGTCTATCCGTCGACGCCTGCAGATACCAAAGGCTTGCTGGCGTCGGCAATTCGCGGAGAAGACCCGGTGATCTTCCTGGAGCCAAAGCGCCTCTACCGCATCGCCAAGGGCGATGTGCCAGCGGGTGACTACACCGTTCCCATCGGTCAAGCCAAGGTGGTTCGCCGAGCCGCCACGCGATCCGAGCGATCGGTGACCCTGCTCGCCTGGGGCGGCACGGTGCAGACCTCGATGGAGGCCGCGGAAAAAGCCGCGAGCATGGGCTACGACGTCGAAATCATCGACCTGCGCACGCTTCTTCCTTTCGACGTCGAGGCCATCATTCAGTCGGTACAAAAGACCGGTCGCGTGGTCATCGTGCACGAGGCGCCGCGAACCTGCGGCTTCGGCGCCGAGCTGGCCGCCACCATCCAAGAACGTGCGTTGCTTCACCTGGAAGCGCCGATCCTGCGCGTGACCGGCTTCGACACCCCCTTCCCTTACACGCTCGAACCCGAGTATTTGCCCGACAAGGACCGCATCCTCGACGCAATCGAAAAGGTCACTGCCGGCTAGGAGGAACCATGGCGTACGAATTCAAGTTGCCCGACATTGGCGAAGGCATGGCCGAAGGCGAGATCGTCCGTTGGCTGGTCAAGGAAGGTGATTCCCTGACCCAAGACCAGCCCATGGTCGAAGTGATGACCGACAAGGCGACGGTCGAGATCGCCACGCCTCGCGCAGGTCGCGTACTGGAGCGCCGGTTCAAGGAGGGTCAGCGTTGTCCGGTTGGCGAGATCCTGATCGTCATCGAAGCAGCGGCCGAAGCGGAAACGCCGGAACCATCAAGCTCGGCCAAGACGCCGGGACCGACGCCAGGTGCGGAAGTGAGTGGCGCCGTGCTGGCCACGCCGGCGACACGCAGGCTTGCGCGCGAGCTCGGGGTCGACTTGGGCCGCGTGCGGGGCACCGGACCGGGCGGCCAAATCACGGTGGCAGACGTACGCGCCACCAAGGTCGGCACCAGGTCCGACGACGATCTCGACAATCAACCGACGCCCAGTATTTCGGTTCCGTCGGCGCCCGGCGATGTGCGCATTCCGTTTCGCGGGGTCAGGCGCATGATCGCCGACCACATGGTGCTGACCCAGCGGCAGACCGCGCAGTTCACCTACGTCGAAGAGGTTGACTGCACCGAGCTGGTCGAGCTGCGCGACAAGGCGGAAGCGCGCCTGACTGGCCACAACATCAAGCTGACCTACCTGCCTTTCTTCGTAAAGGCGGCGGTGGAAGCCTTGAAAAAACATCCACAGCTCAATGCGACCCTCGACGAGCCGGCCGGCGAAATCGTGCAACGGCGCGAGTACCACATCGGAATCGCGGCGCAAACACCCGAGGGTCTGATGGTTCCGGTGATTCGCCACGCGGACAGGCGGTCGCTGCTCGATCTGGCGCGCGAGGTGGATCGCTTGGCAGTCGCGGCGAGGAACGGCCGCGTCTCGCCGCGCGACCTGGGCGGCGGAACCTTCACCATCACCAGCCTGGGCGTGCTGGGCGGGATCGTGGCGACGCCCATCGTGAACTATCCCGAGGTCGCCATCTTGGCCATCCACAAGATCGCCAAACGGCCGGTCGTGGTCGAGGACAAGATCGTAATCCGCGACATGATGAACTTGTCGATGACGGTCGACCATCGCCTGGTCGACGGCTACGATGCCGCGACCTTCGTGGCTGAAATGAAGGCTTCGCTCGAAACCCCCGGACTCATCTTCCTCGACCAGACCTGATGGCATCCCCTTCGGACAAGCGGCGTTCGGGCCAGCTGACCTGCGAAAGCGTCGAAGCGTGGTCGGACGAGGACTACGCCCGCGCCACCGGTCTTCGGCGAATCCTCGACGAGAACGGCCAGGCCGACGACAAGGCGGTTCCCAACCTGCCCTCCGAGGACTGGGTGCGCATCTACGAGGGCATGCTGACGAGCCGCCTCTGCGACGAGCATCTGCTGCCGCTCCAGCGGCAGGGACGCATCAGCCACTACTTCGAGGCGCGCGGGCAAGAGGCCGCCCCCATCGCCGGAGCACACGTCCTCGAAAAATCAGACTACTTCGTTCAGGGTTTGCGCGAAGGCGCAGCGGCCATTTACCGTGGTTTGCCGGTTAGGAAGTACGTCGCGCAGATTTTGGGTAGCGCCAACGACGCGGGCCGCGGTCGGCAGATGCCCTGCCACGTGGGCTCGGCGGCCATTCGTCACGTCAGCACCTCGTCGTGTGTCGCTTCACAGATTCCCCATGCGACGGGTCTCGCGATGGCAGCCAAGATCCGCCGCGACAAGGCCGTGGTCCTCTGTTTTTTCGGCGACGGCGCAACCAGCGAGGACGATTTTCACGCCGGCCTGAATTTCGCCGGAGTGTACCAAGCGCCGGTTGTGTTCGTGTGCCAGAACAACCAGTGGGCGATTTCGACCCCGGTCTCGGTGCAAACCCAATCGGAGACGCTCGCAGTGAAGGGGCTGGCGTATGCCGTGCCGTCGTTGCGGGTCGACGGCAATGACGTGCTGGCCATGCTGGTCGCGATCCGCGAGGCCGTGGACAAGGCTCGGGCAGGGGGGGGGCCCACCTTCATCGAAGCGCTCACCTACCGCCTGGGCGCCCATTCCAGCGCCGACGATCCCACCCACTATCGCGACGGACGTGAGCGAGACACCTGGCAGACGCGCGATCCGATGCTGCGTTTCGGCCGCTGGTTGGAATCGCGCAACGTGCTTTCTGCCGACGGACAAGCCGCGGCCCGGAAACGCATCAGCGAGACGATCCGCGCCGCCATCGCTAGTGAAGAGGCGGCCGGGCCGCCCGCGGCATCGACCCTTTTCGACGACGTCTACGCCAAGCCGACCTGGCTCATCGCCGAACAGAAGGCTGAGCTTCTGAAGTAGCGCCGGCGATCACGATGGGAACCCTGGACGGGTTCTGCTCTGCACTCGGCACCTGCCCCAGAGATGCGGTTGCTCAGTCTGAATCAGCGTTCGTGATTCCGGAACAACGATCGGCCTGGCTATTTGAACAGAAAGCTTGGTGATTTGCCCTCTCCCTCTGGGAGAGGGCTTGAGGGTGAGGGTAACATTTCCTCTCAACCCGGACGCCAATGTGACGCACCTGCCGCGGCCACGCGTACAGCACGGTTCGACAAAAGGTACTGGTACCCTCACCCTGCCCTCTCCCGAAGGGAGAGGGTGATCTACAGGTCTTCTTTCCTTGAATCACGAGCCGTCATCGGCCGATTCCAGAATCATGAACCGTGATTTAGTCTAGCTCTAGCCAAGCGCCTCCCGGATCTTCGACAGCAGCTCGTCGGTGGTGTACGGCTTTTGCACGAACCCGGCCAGTCCCTTGCCGGCGAACCGATTCACGATGTCCTGCTCGTTGTAGCCAGAGCTCAAGATCACCTTCACGCCGGGCTTGAGCTGCCGCATCTCGCGGTAACAAGCCTCGCCATCGAAATGGGGCATGGTCAAGTCGAGGATCACGAGGCTGATGCTATCCTTCGCCGCGGCGAACTTTTCGATCGCCTCTCGACCGTCGGCCGCTACCACCACGTCGAAGCCCGCCCGCTGCAACATGCG
>PMLH01000006.1:236-2829 GCA_003159055.1 Myxococcales bacterium | reverse complement strand
CCTGAGGCTGGGAGGGGCCCCTGCATCCCGTGCGCAACGAAACCCGATCTGGGGGAATGCCATGTTGGGGGGCGCCTGCCAGCGCGCCGACGTCTTTTCTATCGGATATGTTCGCCCACCGCCGCGGATAACACGCTGCTGTCCCTGCTTGCACTTGATGGCTCCTTTGCAGGGGCCCTTGGGGTTATTGAATGGGGCTTTCGACACGGACGACTTCGGCATGTCCCAGTACCAATCGGCGGTCCAGTCGAACATGTCACTTGTGAAGATGGACGTTAGGGTCGACGGGTCCTCGTGATGTCTTGCCGCACGCTCCCACTCCGCTTCGGTAGGCAGCCTCTTGCCAGCCCATTTGCAATAGGCCACGGCGTCGAACCACGACACGCAATTGACAGGGCGATTGCGGGGGCCGCCATCGTCCGTTGTGCACTTTCCCTTCATGTATGGCTTGGGCGCCTGGCATGACCCGGTCGCGACGCAGACCTGGTAGTCGGCGTCACTTACCTTGGCCTTGTCGATCTCGAAGGCGTCGAGGCACACCACGTGGCTCGGAAACGCCCCGTAGCAAAACTCCCCGTCGCCTAGGCATCCCATATGGAAGCAGCCGGCCTCCAGCCCGACCACTGAGGGCCCGGCCTCGACGGTCTGCGCGACGAGCAATCCTGCCAAGGCGACGATAGGCATCGTCATTCTACCCATGCCCTGGGGATTGTCGTCGAATCGAGATCGCGCAGGCCGCGCAACAACCGCAGCGTGGCCGCAATCTCGGCGACAGCCATTCCGACGTCACGTGCCTGTGCCGCCTCGAGACGCGAGATCTGCTCTATCAGCCCCGCTCGTGTCATGGCAGCGAAATCCGGCATGTCCTGATGGGCAGCCACGAATCCCCTTCCGAGGGGTTCGTCGTACTCTCTGCCAAAGCGAATTCGAATGCGAACCCAGTAGCGAAGACGCTTGGCCTGCTCGCGTTGTACCGCGTATGTCGCTCTCCCAGTATCGTCGTCGTAGTCCTCCCTGTGGGCCAGGTCCATGAGCAGCCGAAAGTAGTCATGCGGGACACCCCTTTCCGGATCTCCGCTGGGCTCCTGTTCCCCCTTCATGCATTTCAGGAAGTCCGGTTCCGTGCGTTTGATTCTTTCGAGTAGTTTCGCCAGGGGTTCCTCATCCAGGCTGTATCCTTCGCAAGCGCTCCATGTCGCCACCTTGATCCAGTGCTCGCCGTCGGGGTGCTTGGGGTCCTTGCGTTTCGGGATGGGCGCCAGTGTCTTGACTGTATCCTTGTCCGTGTGCGACTCCCAATGGACGATGTCCGAGTGAGCAATCTGGCCCGCGGGGGCCTTGCCCACATAGGCCATGATCGTCTGTACGTTGGGATACATCTTCCGATATTCATCCATGTTTCCTCGGTAGCCGCTCGAGCACCCCGAAACAAGCAAGTGCTTCACCTGTGCTGCAGCGACTGGGAAGATCGTCCGCAGCTTGACGAAATCGTCGAAGTCGAGAGTCACTGCGGTTGTGTCATGCTCACGGCTGAACAACCCGCTGCCAAAGCACTCACCCGACAGAAGGACACGTTCCATCCTTCGACAGCCGGTTTCCGCCTGAGCATAGACCTCCGCCAGGCGGAACAGCAGCACCTTGGCGCGTCCCCACGCAGTCTGCTCAATCAGATCCACGACGGCATTTGCCTGTTTTTCTGGCAGGCACCACGCGTCGACTAGCTGCTTGACCTGGTCGCGGTCCGCAAGGCTTCGAATCATCTCCGCTTTCTGGTCTGCATTAATGATTGCGGTAACCCCACCCCGATCCGAGTTCGCGCGCTTGACAGCATTGGATTCGCCGTAAGCCGTCCTATTCATCCCCAGATACACGATGGGGCTCTTCCTCGTCTTGGACAAGCAGACCGTTGCCCCTTTTCGATTGGGACCGTCAAGTTTGCAGCCCAGCCCCCAGCGGTTCTTTGGCTGGCTATTGCGAGGCTGACTCGTCGGATTCATCTTTTGGATCTCCAGTCTCGTCTTCGTCGTGCAGGTGGTGCAAGTCCCAGCCCGAAACCCCTTGGAAAGCGAAGTATTCGTCCTCGCCGCTCTTTACCCTTAGCGTATATGACTTCTCTCCGTCGAGGTCTTCAAAGAGCAGATCGAGACTTTCGTCATCGGACACTTGATCGTCGGCAATGGTTTTGCTCAGGCTAACCGTCCCATCTGTGGAGGTGAGGGTGAACGTGTCATCTTGCTCCGAGGCACTATTCGGGTCGATGTCCAACCGAATCCACAGGTCGAAGGTCCACCCATCCCCCTCACTTCTCACGACGTAGTTCGCGACACCGCCCGAGACAGTTGCGGTTCGCTCCAATCTGGTCGGGATTGAAACCACATCGCCTGGCCGAAGTGCGTTTGGATCTTGGCGAGTATTTCTCAAACCCTCATTCTTCGCGAACTCCCAGACCGTCTGCCAACATGCAAAACCCTTCTGGCGCGCAATGGTGGGTAGGCGGTCCCCGCCCTCGACCTTGTACTTGGATGCCTCGCTTCGCTCCTCCTCATGCAAGTCCCTCGCGCAGTCGCCATCCCAATCCGCGCCGTCGAGGTCG
>PMLH01000006.1:0-177 GCA_003159055.1 Myxococcales bacterium | reverse complement strand
TGTATCTCTAGCGTTGTTTTGTCGAGCCCGGCCTGTTTCTGCGTGGAACTGCCTGCTGCTCCCTCCGTGCCCGAACCACCCTGACCCCGCCGCATCTTCGCGGTCCGCTGACGCGCGGCTGCGTTGTCGTCGCCTTCACTGCCACCCGATGCCTTCGCCTTCTTCTTGCCCTTCTTG
>PMLH01000270.1 GCA_003159055.1 Myxococcales bacterium | reverse complement strand
TCCGTCATGGGGGCAAAGGCAGCCTTGACGGCCTGCTGGGCCGCCTGCTCGCGACCCGATGCCCACGCGACGAAGTGGCGCTCCCACTGGTTGGCGGTGGGCACTTGTCGGTCGCTTGCAGCCAGGGCCAGCCACTTCTGCGGCTCGGTGAAGACCTCTGGCTTGCCCGAGGGCCGCACGAGGGCGGCCACCAGGCGCTCGAATTCGCGTCCAGCCTCGCCCTGCACGGTACAGAGAAATGTGTACAGCAGGGCTGGGCCATCGCCAGACACGGCGGTCACGCGACGATCGAGGGTGGCCTTGCCATCGCCAAGCGGGATGTTTCGCACGCGATCGAGGGCGCGCCGAACCACCGGGTGGGCGCGGCCCAGAAAACCAACCGTGCGGCGCTCGCCGTCGAGGAGCAAGTCGGGATCGGCGGTCAACCGCAACGTGTTCGTCGTGGCGTCCCAGCCGGGCAGACCATCTAGGCCGTGGCTCCAGCCCGGGGGCAAGGTCAGGGTCCAGATGGGGCCAACCTTCTGGACGGCGCTGGCCGAGCGAGTTTCGGTCTCGACAGCGTCAGCCACGAAGGTGAGCAGGTCGGCGCCGCCTAGAGCCTCGCCCTGGTGCAGGGCTTTCTCTGCGTCGACCAGATTTGCGGGCTCGGCAGAGAGCCCCAAGTCGCCCACCCATGAATGGGTGCGGGTGGAACGCTCGAACCCTCCGACGGCCTGCTCGATCTCGGCAAGCAGTTCCTGATAGGCAGGCTGATTGACGTCCTCGTGGTCCTGGTCGAAGAGGCGCTCAGAGTCAGGCTCGGGCTTGAAGAGCGAAAGCTGCTCGTCGGCCAGCCCCGTCAGCAGATGCTCGGTTACACGGTCATCGTCCTGCAGGAAGAGCCCCAGTGTGTTCGGCACGAAGGTCAGGCGGGCGCGCTGGCGCTCGTATTTGGCGATCAGGCGAAGCAAGACCCGCTCCTCGAACGTGCCTTCGAGGTACAGGTAGCCGACCATGGGGTCTTGTGTCTGGCCGTAGCGGTCGATACGGCCGTTGCGCTGTTCGAGGCGGTTTGGGTTCCAGGGCAGCTCCAGGTGCAGCAGATGGTGACAGTGCGCGTGCAGGTTCAGACCCTCGGCCGTGGCGTCGGTGCTGACCAGAATGAGCAAATCCTCGCTTTGGAACCGGCCGGTGACGGTCATGCGGACCTTGTCCGAGTCCTCACCCTGGATGGTGAGGATTTCGCCGCTGATGCGCTTGTCAGCGACGGCAGCTTGCAGGTGCTCGACCA
The DNA here is from genome assembly GCA_003159055.1 of Myxococcales bacterium. The sequence goes on along the minus strand of PMLH01000270.1, from coordinate 1,450 downwards.
GCGCGGCCTGGCTGTCGGTGTACTCGGTGTAGACCAGCACGTTGGCATGGGGCTCGCTTGCGCGAATCAGCTGGATCTCCTCCGCTATCCGAACCAGCTTGGGATCTTCGGCCTGGGCGGCGTCGCAGATTTCGAGCAGGGCCTCCAAACTGCGCGCAATGGCGTCGTGGCCCTTGCGGTGGGCCTTTTCGCGCCTGTGTTCGCGACGCAGGTCTTGCACCAGCTTTTCGAGATCGGCCTCAAGGGTTTCGGCGCCCTCGGCGCGAAGGTGGGCGGCCATGTCCTCCGCTTCGAGGGCCGCCTGGTCAGCCTCTTCCTCGGTGGAAAGGGCGCCGTAGCGTTCAATGCGCCGACGATAGTCCGAGAGCGAACGAAGCCGCTGCTTGCGCGTCTCCTCGTCCTCGCGGGCGCCTGATATCAACTCGTCGTAGCGACTGGCGATCACTTCCAGCGTGCTGCGACAGGCGCGCACCGTGGAGACAGACCGTTTGAGAAGGGACACGAACGCGAGCACATCGCCATATCGGCGCTTGCGCAGGGCCGCGCGTAGGCGGGGCGTGACCAGGGCCAGCAGACCGCGCTGGAGGGCAAAGAAGCTCGGTTGCTGAGCGTCTGAGAAATGCACCGGGCATGGGNNCTTCTTGAACATCTCGGCGCCGGTCTTGGGATCGCGGACGTGATGCTTCAGGCGACGCACCACATGGCGGCGGTAGTTCTCGCCCCGGAGTTCGCCGCGACCGTCGACCAGGCTGGGATCAAGGAGTTCGAGCAGGGAGGCGAAGTGGGCGTCGTAGCCGTCGTGGGGCGTGGCCGTGAGCAGTAGCAGTCCATCTGCCTGACGGGCAAGCACCTCGGCCAGGCGGCGGCGGCGCGAGTCCTCGCCGTCGCCGGCAGTGCCCAGTTTCACGGCGTGGTGGGCCTCGTCGATGATGACCAGATCCCAGGCCGTGCGCTCCAGATCCTGAAGGACCTTTTCTTGCTTGGCGAAGTCAATCGACAGCAGGCCGAGCGCGATGTGGTCAAACGGGTTTGCGCCCTGAACCAGCTCGCGCCGCTTTTCTTGCAGGGCGCCCCAGTCGCGGATGGCCTCGAAACGAAGGCCGAAGCGGAGGCGCATTTCATCGTTCCACTGCTGGAGCAGGGGGCCGGCTGGCGACACGATCAGCACGCGGTGTGCCCGCCGCCGGGCGATCAGCTCGGCCGCGATCAAGCCCGCTTCCACCGTCTTGCCCAGGCCGACACCGTCGGCCAGCAGGAGGCGCGACCGACTCATGGACAGCGCGCGCATCACTGGCACGAGTTGGTAAGGCGCGATGGTGAGACGGCCGGGCTGGACCGCGAGCAGCGCCGAAGGTCCGAGCGCCTGTTCCAGGAGGAACGCCTGGTGGAAGAGTAGCCATTCCTTCAACCGCCCGGCACGCTTGGGGTTGAGATCCGTGACCACGGGCTC
>PMLH01000531.1:11902-12560 GCA_003159055.1 Myxococcales bacterium | reverse complement strand
GGCGGAGTTGGAGTCGATGTACCGCGACACCGGCGCGGGCCAGGAGCCGGTACCACCAGCACTACTCGCGATGATCGTGCTATTGCAGAGCTACCAGGGAGTGTCCGACGCTGAGGCCGTGGAGTTGACGGTGGTTGACCTGCGCTGGCAGATGGTGCTCGACCGCCTCGGCGCCACAACTCCCGCCTGCGGCCAGGGAACGCTGGTCGATTTTCGCGGGCGGCTCATCCGCAGCGACATGGACCGACGGTTGCTGGAGCGAACCGTGGAGCTGGCCCGTCAAACCAAGGCTTTCGACTGGAAGAAGCTGCCCAAGAATCTGCGCGTGGCTATGGATTCCAGCCCACTTGCAGGCGCAGGTCGTGTGGAGGACACCATCAATCTGCTGGGCCATGCCGCCCGCAAGGTCGTCGAGTGTGCAGCCGACCTCTTGAATTGGCCGGCAGATCGCGTGGCTCAGCAAGCTGGTATTCCGGCCTTGCTGGAGGCCAGCGTGAAACGTGCATTGGACACCGAGTGGAGTGACCCGGACGCAAAAGCTGAAGCGCTCAATGCACTGGTGAAGCAGCTGGATTCACTGGATGCGTGGCTGCGACGGAAACTGCCCGAGGAGTTGGGCAAGCCGCCGCTGAAAGACCATTTGGACACGCTGACGCAA
>PMLH01000531.1:0-11851 GCA_003159055.1 Myxococcales bacterium | reverse complement strand
TCTCAAAGCCGATCTTGAACGGCAAGGCAGGCGGATCGCCGAGATGCACATCGACCGCGGCTACATCGCCAGCCCGGTGGTCGGTGAGGTGCTCGTCGACGGCGGTGACGTCATCTGCAAGCCGTGGGTTCCACGCAACGGCAAGCTTTTCACCAAGGCAGATTTCAAGATCAACATGCGCGACAGGACCATCACCTGTCCGGCTGGCGAGGTCGAGCGCATCGACCTTGGCGCTGACGTGGAATTCGACCCGCAGGCATGCACACGATGCCGGTTGCGAACCAAGTGCACCACGGCAGCCTCTGGCAACGGACGAACAGTCACCATCGCCGACGATGAACTGCTTCAGCACAAGCTGCGCAAACTCATGTCCACTCCCAGCGGACGTGAACGCCTGCGCGAACGAGTCGCCATTGAACATCGTCTGGCCCACCTGGGGCGTCGGCAAGGGCGACACGCTCGTTACCGCGGCACGCGCAAGAACCTCTTCGACGTCAGGCGGGCAGCAGCCGTGTTGAATCTGGAGGTCCTCGACCGCCGCATTGTCGCAGCCCTGCCGCTGCAGAGGGCCGCGTGATTATTGCACTTTCAACCCGTTCGGTGCTCTAGGGTTGGGCTCGTCGCAGCCACCGCAGCAACGACCGCCTGATCGAGAAGGCCAAGCCGCGTCCTGACTTCGGCTGTCGTGACGCCATCGCGTCCCACGGTCTCACGAAACGACTCATTGTCCGCTTGCGAACGTGCGAAGTCAGTCAGGGTCTTCGTTTGAGCCGCACCGGTATGCGGACCAGCAAGGGCGAGGGCGAGGCGCCAGGAATCGCTGTCCACTTCGGTTGCATGGTCGACCACTGTGCGAACGAAGTCTTCGAGGAGTTTGACGAACTTCTTATCACCGGGCGCCATAGTGGGGTTTCGGCGCACGCCAACGGAAAGGCGGCGCCTCGTCCCGGTTCGGAAGTTCTCTCCGTCAACCACGTAGTCGTCGACGGCGCCACCAGCTTGCATCTGAACGCGCATGGGCCGCATGTCGTCGCCGAGGCCGGGCACCGGGCCACCGGTAAGGACCGCTGCAAGCAGCGTAGCCCCATAGGTGTGCTCGAGGGTGACCCCGCCACCACCTGTGGCGTAGGGACTCGCGTCTTTGTGATCAGACATGACACCGCTTCCTTCATCGTGAATCGTTGGGCCTTCCCAAACGGGATGGTCCGAGGGGACCATCGCATGCCCGAGGAATTGTCGGTCGACGGCGGCTTCCACTTTGAGCGACGGAGTGAGCCGGGCCCGCGCCGGAGACGCGCGACGCCCACGGTTTCTCATCGGCCATTGCCGCTCCTCTTCTTCTCAGCACCTGAAGACCTCCTCGTTGTGCCACCGGAGAAACGCGGGCAGCGGATGGTCGAGGGGATCACGTGGCAGCCGCATCTCGTGGCCATCGAGAGCGTAGTACGTCTTGCCGTTGTCGAACTCTTCCCTCAGACGGCGGCTGACGACGAAGTGGAAGTCCGGCGTGACGGTGACCCACCCGTCGTCAAACAGGCGATGGATATCGCTGCGCAGGAGAAGACCATTCGACACCTCGTGCGGTCCCTGTTTCCCGTATGGCTGGATGTGGGCCGCTTCAAGGACAGGAAGAGAGTGCTCGTTCGTGATGGCGCACGCCTTGCCGTAAGCATCGCTGACCGCGATCCTGAACGAGCCCTGGCCGAGGCGGGGTCGAACCAGCTGCGGCTCGCCGTATCGAGGAACATCATCGTCGTTGGCTTGTGGCCGGCGCAGCCACTCGGCAAGTTGACCGGACTGCTGGCAGGCCTCCCAGACTCGTCGGCCCTCTCCCAGGGCCAGGTCGTAGGTCTTCCCTTGGACGATGTTCTGCTGCCAGTCAGCTGGCTGGGGTATCCACTGCTCGGGCGGAAAGAACACCGGGGTCGAGATCATCAGGCATCCGACTTCGTGATCGCCACCAACACGTACGGAGCCCGGGGCCCGGTAGCGTTCGATTCGCCGCCGCATTGTCTCGATGTCGGGTGCCCCGTTCTTGATCCCGAATGCGGCCCACGCGAACGAGCAACGAACGGCCTGAACGTGTCGCGCGAAGAAGCCGAATCCAGCGATCGCGTTCCGAGGGCTTTTCAACCGGAAGAAGAACGGCTCGCCGGGTTGAATCGCGCGGAAGGACTGATGGCCGCCGGACGGCTGCCAGAAGTTCACCTCGTCGATGGTGCCCTGCCCCGCCAGAAACTGGTACCAGTCGAAATCGGTATTGGCGACCCAGCCGTGCATGACGCCGACAGGATAACCTGGGTGAGTTCCGGATATCCATGTCGCACGCATCCTGCCCTTGAAGTGCATCCCGTGGTGGCGCCACGAAACGCGGAACGACGGTCGGAGAGTAGACTCTGCCGATGGGACGCTCACCTGATCCAAGCGAGTACCTCGAGTTTTCGATAGAGAAGTGGACCTGCCGCTACGGCTTCACGATCAATCCGCTTCCAGGCAAACACATCCCCGACCTGTGTTGGCAGACGCAGGAAATCGAGCTCCGCGGGCCCCTCAAGTCGAAGCGGTGGTGGCGAGCCAAGACCATTCGTCTAACCCTGTCGCCAACCGCCAGCGATCCCCGCGATTGGAACGCTGCCTGGAAGGGCTTCGGCCAAATAAATGGAATCCACGCTGGAGCACTCATGGGCGCGGCCAGGCTGCCTCCCGACTCCTTCGGTATCATGATGTCAGGCCTTGCTGCCGGTAAGCTGCCGATGGCGTCACTGGGCGTCGCTCTGCATGAGCGGGGCACCGGTCTCATCACCTCCTTCCATCTCGACGACCCTGCGTGGAGAGACGAACGGGACAACGAGGTCTCCTGTTAACCAGCCAGGGCTACCTGTTAACCGCTCTCTGACGCGCTCTGCCCCAAATCGCCTGGTAGAGAGCAATCTTGGCCTGGCGATGGCTCACAACCGACCGCTGTCGTGATCTCTGGTTTCCGACGGCCGTGACCAACCGGTCGAACAGCCATCCGAAATCCCAGCGAATCCAGCCGCTTTGGCGACCTCCCTGGGCTGGCCCTCTTCGGGCACCAGTTAACCGCGGGCGCCGCTCGAAATTCGTGTGGGCGTGATGGTGGCTCCGGAGGAGAGACTCGAACTCCCGACCCGGCGGTTAACAGCCGCCTGCTCTGCCGACTGAGCTACTCCGGAATGCGAAGGCGATGATTATGAGGAGAGACGCCCTCCCGTCAAGGACCTACAGCACTTTTCGTTATTTTGTTGGATCGGGGCCAGCGGCGGGGGCGGATGGGCCAAGCGGGGGCTTCCATTTCAGGATGCGGACCGCGTTTTCGAAGTACAGCTTGCGCAAGACCGCCTCGGGCAGGCCAAGACCGTCGATTTTCCAGCGGCCCTGAATCGGGGTCGGCGACTCGAACTGGCGGTCGTTGGTCTCGAAGTAGCGCCAGGTCGACTGGAAGTAGCGGCGCTCGTCGTCGACCGTCGGCGGCAGGGCGCCGTTCGAACCGTACATCATATCGTCTTGCGTCGGGCCGACGCCGAGGTCGGTGCCGAAAAGGATGCGGTCGTGGTACTTTTCAAAGAACTTCCGCATCTTGGCCGAATCTTGCCGGCCGATCTCGGGCACGCGCGCCGCCGTGTCAATGAATAGGTTCGGATACTTGTCGAGCATTTGCCCGACCCGGTCGGGATCCTCGGGGTCGTTGCCGAAGTGAACACCGATGAAGGTCGTCTTGGGATGGCGGGCCACGCGGCGCTCGAACTGCGCGTTGAGCTCGGCCCACGACGGCACGGGCTCGCCGTAGAAGGACCATTCGGGGTGTGCGAGCAACTCGTCGATACGTTCATTCTTCGCGTCGGCCGGCTGCCAAAACGCCTTGGGGTCGCCGGTGTGGATTGCCACTGGCATGCCCAGATTGCCGGCTTCTTCGAACAGAGGGTCGAGGCCAGGATCGTCGACGGCGAGCACCTTCCTGCCCCCAGGCGCGGGGTAGCCAAGGCCCAATCCTTTCGGGATCTTCAGGCCGATGGCGCCCATATCTTTCGCCACGCTCAGCTCTTCGGCCAGGGCGTTGCCATAGTCCGGCCGGGTTCGCACCGCCTTGACGAAGTTGACGTTGGCAAACACGGCGATGCGTCCGCCCGAGGCGCGCGCGATGGCAAGCTGGGTTTCCAGCATGTGCCGCGGGCCCCCAGGGAAGGACCCCGAAAGGTTCACCATGCCGTCGATGCCCCATTGGCTCATCACCATCAGGGAGCGCTCGAAGCCATCCGGACTGATGTGCGTATGCACGTCGATGCGCGGAAGCCGCCGCGGCTTCTCCGCCGTGGCCCCTTCCTGCTTCGGGTTCTGCGCGGATTTCCCGGCCGCACCCAACTTGTGGCAGCCGCAAGCCCCGACCATCGCTGAAACGCCAAGGATGGCGACAATGCTGGCGAGGCCAGCGGCAACTCTGGCGGCAAGCCTGGCGCGCGCGCCACCGCAAACGCAACGCCCGACGCCCATGGCCTATTCCTTGGCCTTGCCCTGGTCGTCGAAGTTCGGGGCGGGCTTGAAGGTGGGCTTTTCGGTCGGCGCGGCGGCAGCCTTGGCCGGCTCGGGTTTCGCAGCAGCAGGCGCCACGTTGGCGGGTTCCTTCACGGCAGCAGCCTTGGCAGCCTCGATCGACGGCGACTCCGGCTTGGCAAGAGGCATGTCTAGCTTCCTGTCCGGCTTCGCCTCCGTGCTGGCCGCAGCTGGCGTCGGGCTCGCGCTGGGTTCCGCGGGCTTTGCCTTCTTTAGACTGGCAGTCACGGTCAGGACCCGCTCCTCGCCCTTCTTCACCCAGCTGTCCGACGGACCGACCAAGCGTTCGTGAGACTCGTAGCCTTCCTTGCGAATGACGACGGCGATCGACTTCGAGGGGTCCAGAATGCGTCGCTCGCACGGGGTGCGGCTAAAATACTCGCCGTCGATGAGGACCTCGGCCCCGATCGGAGCCGATCGGACCACCAGGCGATAGATTTCCTCTTCGCCAGCGCCGCTCGACTTCTCCTCGGACTTGGCGCCCGGTTTTGCGCTGGCCTTGCCGGTCGACTTTGCGGATTCCCCATTGCCTTTCGCGACAGCTTTTTCCGGCGACGACTTTGCTGCCGCGCCTTTCTCGTGATCGTTCTTCTCGGTCTTCTCGGCCCCCTGTTCTGGCTCTTTCTTGTCGGCCTTTTCCGCGACCGCCACCACCGGTTTCGGCTCCTCCACGGCAGGCCGCTTGGCTGCCGGCTCTTCTGCGGCCGCCGGGTTGGCAGGCGCAGGCAAAGGCGCAGGCGTGTTCTTGACCGACGGCGTCGCCACTGCGACAGGCGCCACGGGCTTGGCTTGGTCCTGCCACGGCTTGGCCTTTGCCAGGTATACGGCACCGAAAGCGGCGGCCGCCGCCGCAACTGCAATCGCCGCGATGACTTTGCCGGATCTCTTCGGCTTGAGCGACGCAATGTCATTCCTGCTCGGCGGCCGGTCGTCGCCAAGACCAACCTCGAGCCCCGTGCCCAAGTCCAACGTGTCCGGGCCCTTGAGCGGCTCGGCCGCAGACAAAGTCGACACCTCCTCGGTCTTCTCGGGCGCGGTCTCCTCGATGGGCACGCCGGCCGAAAGCTCGGGCAAGACCTCTCCCGCCGGAACGGAAGACTGGTCTTCATCGAGCTTGCCAGCGTCACCAAGTCCGAGCAAAGAGGCGAAGCTTTCCCGACTCCCGGACTTGCGCGTAGTCTCCGGCGGCCGGACCTGTTCCGGCTTCTCTGCGAAGGCTGCCTCGTGCTCGGCCTCGTTGAACCCCTCGGGCGGCGGACCGCTCTTCGTGATCGGAGTTCCAGACGCGCCGGTGGACGGGTCGTCAAGCCACGACTGCGGAATAGCTTCCTCGGCGGTCCTGTTCTCCCGACGCCTCCCCTCTTCCGCCTCTTTGGCCGCTTGGGACTCCTTGATGTAGTAGTCGAGGGGCTTGTCACTGATCTCGGTCTTGCCGGACTCGGAAAATTCGTCCGTGTCGTCGGCGGCGATTGGCTCTCGCACGACCGCCGCCGCCGGTGGTGTGGCAGGCTTGACGACTGCGGCTGGCGCGGGGCGAGTCGCCGCAAGATTCGCAGGTCCTGGGTCCGCCTTGACGGCAGCGTCACCGGCGGGCTTGGGCGCTTCCGGTGGCGGAGAAGTGCGCGAAGGCGGCGCGACGAAGGCGGTCGGCGGATAGGGCGTGCTCGACGCTTTGCCCTCTTTGCGCGCCTTTTCCGCCAGAATCACCTGATGCGTGTGCTGACTTTCAGGGGTCAGCTTGTCGAAGCGCAGCCCCATCCCGGGCACGTTGTTGGCACGCGCAGGGTCGCTTTCGCGAACCCAAGCCACCGTGCCCATCCCCGACAACAGCGGAATTCCGTCCGCCAGGGAGAACTCGAACTGCAAGCTGGTGCTCACCTCGACGGGCTGTTTGGTGCGAATGAAGATTCCGCCCGGGCTCACGTCAGCGCCATATCGCCCGATGAATTCATCCAGCGACGCGCTTTTGAACCTGATGCGTAATATGATCGCGTTGCTTTCCGTACTTGACGGCTGGTCCATGTCGGTTTTCCCTTGGGCCGAGGCTACTTGAGGTTACGCCTGTCGTGAAATTGCTTCAATTGTTGATTCACCGCGAACGCGCCACGACGGCGTCCAGGTGTCGGAATGTGTGCGCATCGCTGCCAGGCCTGTGCCTGACCATCGTCGCAACGATCTTGCCATCTGCCGGACAATCACGCACAGCGCCTGAAGTAATTTCATCATTCTTACACGTAAGGCATGCCGCTGTCGCATCCGATTCGCAAGTTGCTTCGGCGGCGGGCGCCCGGGCGCTAAGAGCCGGCGGCAACGCGGTGGACGCAGCTTGCGCGACCGCGCTCGCCCTCGGCGTCGTCGACCCGTTCGCCTCGGGGCTTGGTGGGGGCGGTTTCGCCGTCGTGTACCTGGCCAAAACCGGCACAAGCAGCGCCCTCGACTTTCGCGAGACCGCGCCCGCACGGCTTGAGCCCACACCCAAAGACCAGCGCATCATCATCCCGAAGCAAAGTGGCCTTTCGGTGGGTGTGCCGGGCGAACCGCGTGGCTTGGCCGAGTTGGTTCGGCGCTTCGGGGCACTGCCGTTTTCACGTTGCATCGAACCGGCCTTGGGTCTGGCGCGTGGCTTTGTCGTTTCGCCATGGTTGGCCCAGCAAATCAGGGAGGAGCTCGATCGCTACCCGGCCAGCGGGCCGGATCTCGTCGCGAAGCTGTTCGACCTCAACCGCGCGGCGGCGACGCAGTTGAAGGCGGGCGACCGCGTTTCCCGCCCTGCCCTGGCGAAGACTCTGGAAAAGATGCGCCGCGAAGGCGTCGCCGCGTTCTATCAAGGCCCGATCGCCAAGGCGATTGTCGACGCGACGACGGCGAAGGGCGGCGTGATGGGCTTGGCCGATCTCGCGGGCTATGCCCCGGTCGAGCGCAAGCCACTGGCCAGTCAACTCCTCGGCCGCCAGGTGCTGACCATGCCTCCGCCGTCGGCCGGCGGCGTGATCGTCGCCCAAGCGCTCGGCATTCTGTCCGACCGGATCCCTGCCATGAAAGGCTCGGACGCCCCCGACACCCTGCACCTCGTGATTGAGGCGCTCAAGCACGGGTTCGCCGATCGCGCACGTTATCTCGGCGATCCGGGCTTCGCTCGCCTGCCCCTCGATCACCTGCTCGACCCCGCCTACCATCGCGAGCTCTCGGCGAGACTTGCGACGGATCACGTTCTTGCGCATGAGGCGTACGGAACGCAAATCGCCCGGCCTCCGCAGCCCGCACGCGACGCTGGAACCGCGCACATTTCCGTGATCGACCAAGCCGGCAATGCGGTGGCCCTGACCACGACCATCAATCTCGGATTCGGCTCTCGTATCGTCGCTGGCGAGACGGGTATTCTGCTCAACGACGAGATGGACGACTTCACGGCGTCGCCGGAAGAACGGGACGTCTTCGCCCTGGCGGGCGGAGATGCGAACTTCCCGGCGCCAGGCAAGCGACCGCTGTCGTCGATGTCGCCGACCATCGTGGTCGGCAAGGGCGGTGTCGAGTTGGTGACCGGCGCCGCAGGCGGACCACGTATCACTTCTGCGACGCTTCAGATTCTGCTGGATGTGTTGGTGTTCGGGCTTGACGCCGAGCAGGCGGTTGCAAGGCCACGTATTCACCATCAGTGGGAGCCCGACGTTCTCTTCTACGAGTCAGGACTGTCGGCAGATACGGTGCAGGCCCTGAAAATCAAGGGGCACCACTGCCAGACGGCCGCGGATCTGGGCAAAGCCAACGCCATCGTTCGCACCCGCGCGGGCCTCGATGCCGCGGCCGATCCGCGCTCGGGCGGAGCGCCTGCCGGATACTGAGAATGCAGCGCCTGCGCGTGCGCAGCCTGCGCTGCGCTGGCTTTGCCGTGCCACAGAGCAGGCACTTGGGCCGCCCACCAACCCACCCCTTCCCTCGCGGCCTTCGGCCGCGCCCCTGCGCAGCTCCGCGTCGCGCGATGGAATGGGAGCCCGCCCAAAGTTTCCATCGGTCGCGTTGGCGGAGGCGAGGCTTTGCCTCGCCGGAGCCAGAGCGCGGAGGGTTGGTGAGGCCGCGCGAAACGCGGGGCGTGGTGAGGCCGCGGGAAGCGCGAGGGTGGCAGGGGTGGAGCAGGTGCCGGGTGCAGCGCAGAACGCTCCCAGGGTTCCCATCTCAAAACTACGCTTCACTCGTTGACGGCCGGCTCCATTCGCGTGTAGGGTTTGCCCCCAAAAGCCATGACGTTGACCACGCAGTCTCCCACGTCCGGCGATCCTGGCGCCGCCCAGCCGGTCACCACGTTGCTCGGCAAGGGCAGCGAATTCGAAGGCAAGTTGTCGTTCGAAGGCACGGTGCGTGTCGACGGCAAGCTGACTGGCGAGATCTTCACCGACGACGTCCTGATCGTCGGCGAAGGCGCCGAGGTGAATGCCGAAGTGACGGTGGGAGCGATCGTCATCCAGGGCACCGTACGCGGCAACATCACCGCCAAGCGGTCGGTCGAAATCCACAGCCCAGGCCGCGTGCGCGGCAACATCAACACGCCTTCGCTGTTCATCGAAAAGGGCGTGTTCTTCGACGGGCAGTGCCAGATGGATACCAGCGGACCGACCGCCGAGTCTGCGCCGACTTCGCGCCACAAGAAATCGGGCTCGAGCGTGTCGAGCACGAACAACAACACAACTGGCTCAAGCACCTAGGCCAAGCGTTGCCCCCTGTGAACACGTCTTTCTCTCTTCTGCAAACGACCAGCAGCCTGCTCAGCTCCGCCACCCAAGCGGCCGAGCCGCAACTGCTGGATTTGGACGGTACCGTCTTCATCATGCTCGCGATCTTCCTGGTCCTGCTGCTGATCCTGTGGCAGTTCCTGTGGAAGCCGTACCTGCGCGTACGCGACGAGCGCGTGTGCCGCACCGAGGGTGCGCGCGCCAAGGCTGCCGAGCTCGATAGCGACGCCGCTGCGCGCATGGCACGCATCGAGGCCGCGCTGGCAGAAGCCCGTCGCAACGGAAACGCCGAGATGACCAAGCTGCGACAGGAAGCGCAGGCGAAGGAACAGCAAATCATCGCCGAATCCCAGGCGGCCGCCCGCAGAATGATGGCGGAAGCGCGCAGCAAGCTCGACGCCAGTGTGGCGACCGAAAAGGCCAACTTGCAGACGGAGACCGGCCTCTTGGCGCGCCAAATCGCAGAGAAAGCTCTCGGCAGGAGGCTCGCGTCGTGAGGTCGCTGCTGACCGGCCTCATCATCGCCGCGACCTTGACTGCGGGTTTGGGTTTCGCTCTCGCTCAAGATGATCAGGCCGCCGTACCCGCTGCTGCGGCGGCTGAGAGACCCGCTGCGGCGACTGAGAGACCCGCCGAGCCTGCCGCGCCCGCGGCAAAGGCCAAGGGCAAGGCCAGAGGCAAGGCAAAGGACACTGCGGATCGCCCGGTGGCGAAGCGCTCTCGTCGCCTGGCCCTGCAGGAAGCCCGAGCTGCTCGGATGGCGACAGCGGAAGCGCCGGCCGCCGCGCCAGCCCAAGTTGCGCCCCAGCGGGTGCACGAAGTTGTACCAGCCCAGGATGCCGGAGCTCTGGATTCTGGCCTCGACGGCGGGGGCCTCGACGCCGTGCCCGTCATCGCCGCAACCCACGAACCCGCCGCGCCTGCACACGGCCCCGCGCCGGTTGGCGAAGCCACGCACGGCGAGCACGGCAAAGCGGTCCATGCCGAAGGCGAAGCAGGGGAGCACGGCGAGCACGCCGGCTTCAAAGTCGGGACCTTCATTCTGCAGCTTCTCAACTTCGGCGTGCTGCTGTTCCTTCTCATCTACTTCGGCGGCCGCGCGATGAGCAAGTCGCTGCGCGCGCGCCATGAGCAGCTGAAGTCCGAAGTGGCCGAAGCGGCGCGGCTGCGCGACGAAGCCCAGCAGAAGTCGGCCGCGCAGGAGCGCCGGCTGGCTGAGCTGGAGAAGGAAATCGCGGCCGTTCGCGCGTCGATCCGCGAAGATGCCGAACGCGAGCAGGCCCGGCTGATTGAGAGCGCGCAAGAACGCGCCAAGCGAATCCAAGAGGAAATGCGCTTCCAACTCGATCAACAGGTGAAAGAAGCTGAAATGCTCTTGCGCGCCGAGGTCGCAAGCGCCTCGGTGAGGCTGGCGGAAGACCTCGCCCGCAGGGCAGTCGACACGCAGGACGAGCGACGCCTGGCGCAAGAATTCGTCGCTGGCTTCGACAGCCCGGCCGGAGGAGGTCGCTGATGGCAGCCCTCGGTGGATCGGTCGCGCGACGCTACGCCAAAGCGATTTTCGCCATCGGCGTTGACAAGGGGATTGTCGAGCTGGTTGGCCGCCAACTGAGCGAGCTGGCCGACTTGTGGCGGGATTCGAGCGAGCTGCGCCAGACCCTGGAAAACCCGGTGTTCAAGCTGTCGCAGAAACGCTCGGTGTTGCAGGGGCTGCTTCCCCGCATCGCACCCGCACGTCAGGTGCAGAGCCTGGCGTTGCTGCTGCTTGAACGCGGGCGCATCGCCATTCTGCCGGGCATCGCCAAGGCCTACGAAGAGATGTGTGACGAGAAGCTGGGGCGCGTGCGCGCTGCGGTTCGCTCGGCGCATCCACTCGACATCGCCAGCGAGGCGGAGATCCGCAAGGCCATCGAACGCCGGACTGGCAAGAAAGTTCTGATGACCACCGAGGTGGATCCAAGATTGATTGGCGGCGTGGTCGCCGAGGTCGCAGGGATGGTGCTGGACGGAAGCGTGGCCTCCCGGCTTTCCAGCCTCAAGAATCGATTGCTCAACTAGGATGATATCGGCGACCGCAGCTCATTTCGCCAAATTCTGAAGGGACCAAGATGCAGATTCGCGCTGAAGAAATCAGTCAGATCATCCGGAAGGAGATCGAAGGCTTCGATCAAAAAGTCGCGGTGGCCGAGACCGGAACCGTGCTGGAAACCGGCGACGGCATTGCCCGCGTGTACGGCCTGGAAAACGCCATGGCAGGCGAGCTCTTGGACTTCGGCAAGAACGTCGTCGGCCTGGTGCTGAACCTGGAAGAGGACAACGTCGGCGTGGCGCTGCTCGGCGATTTCGAGTCGATCCGTGAAGGCGACATCGTCAAGCGCACCGGCAAAATCGCGCAGGTCCCCGTCGGCGACGCGCTGATGGGCCGCGTGGTCAACGCGCTTGGCGTGCCTATCGACGGCAAGGGTCCCATCGAGACCAAGGACTCGCGCAAAATCGAGATCAAGGCCCCCGGCATCATCGCGCGCAAGGGCGTGCACGAACCGGTGCAGACCGGC
>PMLH01000492.1 GCA_003159055.1 Myxococcales bacterium | reverse complement strand
TTTGCACCACCGGCCAATTGGGCCTGGGCGTAACCACCCTAACGGTTCAGAAACTCTTCTCACAAGGTGGTTTCACCACCACCGGCCTTTCTACCGACGTGGCCATTCAAGGAAACGGCCTACTGGTGCTGAAAGGCGACCACGGCGGCGAGAATGGCACCTTCTATACACGCAACGGCCAATTGACTATCGACAAGGATGGCTACCTCACCAACCTTGAGGGTTTGCGCGTCCAGGGGCTTCAGGCAGACGCCAGCGGCACCGTCACGTCCGGTTTGCTCGGCGATCTCGAAGTCGGAAACGCATCCGCGCCCGCAAAGGCTACCGACAACATCACCATTCGCGGAAATCTCGACCAAACTGCCGATATCAAGACCTGGAACGCCGCGAACCCCAAGACCACCTCGAACTTCACGACCAGTATGACTGTCTACGATTCCCTGGGCAAACCGATCCAGCTCGACATCTATTTCTCCAAGAAGGACCCGACCGATCCGACGTTCGTTGCTGGCGACTCAGGCGACTGGACCTATCACGTAATGACCGACGGGGTGAACCTCGGTCTTGAGGCCGACGGCACCACAACAGCGACTCCCGGCAAAGTCACGGAAGTTGCCACCGGAACATTGCGCTTTGACACCGCAGGCCGCCTCGTCGACAACACCACGGACAGCCAAGGCTTCTATCCCAAGGATTCAAACGGTCCGCAGACGCTGAACTTCAACTTCGGCAGCGGCACTACTCCCAGCAGCGGAGCCACAGGAGGAAGTGGTCTCGACGGCCTGACCCAGTACGCCGCAACCTCGGCGGTCAGCTTCGTGACTCAAGCAGGGTCCAGCTCCGGAAGCTTGAGCAGCATTTCCGTCGGCCAGGACGGCACGATTACTGGGGGCTTCACCAATGGGCAAACCCGAACACTCGGTCAGGTCATTCTCGCCAACTTCCGGGCGCCCGACCAGCTGGCGCGCGTCGGAAGCACGCTGTACACGGAAGCACCGACCTCCGGACCGCCAACCCTTGGCACTCCAGCAACCGCCGACCGCGGAAGCCTGACTGCCGGCACCCTCGAGCAGTCGAACGTCGATATCAGCTCCGAGTTCGTCCGGATGATCGCCGCACAACGCAACTTCGAGGCAAACTCGAAGACTTTGACCACGGCTGACCAACTGCTGTCCGAGCTGATGCAGATCAAGCGGTAGTGACCGATCCTGGTCGCAGCCTCTCCCCTTTTCTGTCCTTCCGACGGCTCAAGGAGAGGCTGCGACAAGCCGAGACTAACTAGGAGATTCACATGATTCCACTGCTTCGCCTGGACGGCTCAGAAGTCGTCGTCAATGCAGATTTGATCGCGACGGTGGAAAGAACGCCCGACACCATGCTTACAATGACCACCGGCCACCACATCCTCGTCAAGGAAACCGTCGAGGAGTTGGTGGCGCGTGTGGTTGAGTATCGCCGCAAGATCCTCGCCGGACCCACGGTCACAAGTGAAGAGGGGTAGTCGATGGATTTTGCAACCATTGGCGGCCTCCTTTTCGCCGTCGGAATGATTTTGGCCGGCCAGGCGATCGAGGGAGGCCACGTCGGCTCCCTCATTCAGGCCACCGCCGCCATGATTGTCTTCGGAGGAACCATCGGGGCAACCATGACCTCATTTCCATTCCGGGACTTTCTCCGCGGACTGAAGATGGGGGCGGGCACCCTTAGTCAGAGAAAGAGCGATTTGCAGCAAATCCTTGACCAAGTCGTGGACCTTGCCGGCGTTGCGCGCAGGGACGGCGTGCTCGCGCTCGAGCAGCGGTCGCCAGAGTTGAAAGATCCATTTCTCAAGCGCGCCGTCGGCTTTATCGTCGACGGTGTCGATGCCACCGTTGCGCGCGACGCCCTTGAAACTGAAATCATGCGCGAATTCGAGGAAGGAACAGTGGGCGCCAAGATCTTCGAATCCATGGGCGGGTACGCACCAACCGTCGGCATTTTGGGCGCGGTTCTTGGACTCATTCACGTCATGGAGAACCTCAACGATCCATCCAAACTAGGCGGCGGCATTGCGACTGCATTCGTGGCCACTGTCTACGGCGTGGGCAGCGCCAATTTGATCTTCTTGCCCGTCGCCAACAAAATCAAGCGCAAGCTGGCCTTGGAAAAGGAGCGCCGCGTGCTGATCGCCGAGGCCGCCCTGTCGATCCAAGCTGGCCTCAATCCACGCGTCCTGCGCGAAAAGCTCCTGGCTTACGCCGGCCTGCACGGTGGCCCACCACCCGCCGAAGCCAAGAAGGAATAACTGGTGGCCAAGCGTCAAGTTCACGAGGAGCACGAAAACCACGAGCGCTGGCTGGTGTCCTACGCCGATTTCATGACGCTGCTATTTGCCTTCTTCGTCGTGATGTACGCAGTCAGCCGCGTCGACAACAAGCGCATGGTCGATGTCGTCAAATCGATCAAGTTCGCCATGCACTTCAAAGGGCAAGGCGGCGTCGATGCCATGCCGATCTTCGACGGTCCCGCCAGCGAGGGCGGGTGCATGGCGAACCTCTCTGACGCCGACCGACCTACGCAGAAACAGGTCGAGGCCATCGAGGCGATGCGACGCCGCATGGAGAAGAAATTCAAGGGATTCTTGCTGGAAAAGCAGGGCATGACGACGTCGGTCACCCTTCACGTCGAAGGCAAGAAGCTGATGGTCCGGCTTTCGGTTGCCCACTTCTTCGATCCCATGGCAGCGGCTTTGCGCCCGGAAGTCATGCCCGTGCTCGATGTGGTCGCCGACGAGCTGGGACGAATGCACCGGCCCATCCGGGTGGAAGGTCATACCGACGACACCCCTCCTCTCACCAGTCGCTACCGGGACAATTGGGACCTGTCTGCTTCACGCGCCGCCTCGGTGGCTGCCTACCTGGAACGCGCACACCACATCCCGAGTGACTTGCTCAGCGCAGCCGGCTACGGCGATAGCCGCCCGATTGCCAGCAACGACACGGCCCAAGGTCGAGAGCTGAACCGCCGCATCGACTTGGTCATCGAGGTGCGCACGACGGACAACTTGGACGCGATCGCACGGTAGACCTGGTGGCCGCGAAAATCGCCGTGACGTTGACTACGCCGTACTACCCCGTGTGCCCGGCTTGCGATACAGGGTCGCTGCCTGCGGCCCGTAGTCGCCAATGTTGGGCAACACTGCGGCTATTTGGTGAATAGGGTGGTTGTAATCGATGGCTTCGCCCTGCATCTTGGCGAGGTACGAATAGAGCAATCGGGTCACCAAATAGTAGGTCGACGACAGGTGCTCCCGCCGTACCAGGATCAGATTGCTCGCGGCATGGTTGTCGAACGCCTCGGTCAGTAGGGTCAAATGAGGGTGGATGGGTAGCGGCGGCAGCGACATCCTCTGTCGGTCAGCGTTCATCCGAACATAGCCCGCCAGGTACGACTCGACGCAAAGCAATTCTCCGCCCGGGCGCAGGCGCTCGACGAGGCGATCGAAGACCCTGGTCTGCGTCTCCAGCGAGGGCATGTTCTGGAACACGCGAATCGCGACGATCAGGTCGTAGTCCTGGGGTAGTTCAGCGGCAAGTACGTCCAAGGTAAGAAAGCCGAGGTTCCGCCCCGTCTCTCCCACCGACGCGTTCCGCGCCGCCGCAACCATTTCCTGATTGAGGTCCACGCCGAGAAAGGTCACGTCCGGGTGCATCTCGGCGAGGCGCCGCGTGGTGAATCCATTGGCGCACCCGAAGTCAAGGACCTGCCGGGGGCGCCCTTCCTCAATGACGCCGTTGACGTGGGCGATCTCCACCTCCCGAAGCCAGACATCATTGGTGTTGGAGCGGGGATCGTCACGAAACTCGCGCACCCGCGCCGACCAAAACGCCATCATCTCATCGGCCTTGCCGCTCATGAAGCGTCCTGCAGATCTATCCCAGCTCGACGAAAGCATTCCAACCGCGTAGTTTCGGGCTTGCCTGATGTCATCGTGGGCTGCCGGGCCTCTTGCTCACATTTAATCATAGCCCATCTGAGTCGGCTTGGGCCAAGAAAGGTGACACCACGGCGTCTTCCATCGGGGTCGTTACGTCCGCCAACGCCCCTCCGCTAAAGAAGAATCGCCATGACGCCGATGAACGTCTTGGCCCCGCAAGAGCAACGACTCGAGCCGATACCAAGAAACAACTCCACGATCTCAGGCAAGCGAGTGCTAGAGCGCAGACCGCGCCCTTGCTGAGCGAACTGCATTGAGGAAACATGATTCCAGTTTTCAAACCTCATATCGGACCGGAAACCCTGCTGGCGGCCGCCCAGGCGCTTGACCTTGGATGGCTGGGCATGGGCAGCCTGGTAAAAGAATTCGAGGACGCCATCGCCCGCTACTTGGAGATCGAGTCCCCTCGGGAAGTTGTCGCGGTCAACACCTGCACGTCCGCGCTCCACCTTGCCCTCCAATTGGCTGGCGTGGGACCGGGCGATGAAGTCATTACCCCCGCCCTCAACAATATCGGCGATTTTCAGGCCATCTCCATGTGCGGGGCGACACCCGTGCTCGCAGACATCCGTGAGCACGATCTGGGTTTGGATCCCGACGCCATCGAGCCCCTGCTCGGCCCGCGCGTCAAAGCCGTCATTGCGCTTCACTACATGGGAATTCCCTGCCAAATCCAGGCAATTCGCAACATCACGCGCAAGCACGGCCTCCGCTTGATCGAAGATGCGGCGCACGCAACCGGGACCCGAATCCCGGGCGGGCGGCCCGTGGGCGCCGAAGGAGATCTTGCGTGCTTCTCCTTTGATGCTATCAAGACCCTCACTTGCGTCGACGGAGGACTGGTGGTCGCCCCCAATGCCGCCGAGGCGGCGCAACTTCACCCCTTGCGTTTGTTGGGGATGACTCAGCCCAACGAGCGCCTGTACAGCAACAGCCGAGCCTACAAATACGATGTCTTGGGTCCGGGATACAGATATCATCTGGCCAATCTCCACGCCGCGATTGGCTCTTCCCAATTGCGAAGGCTTCCCGAGTTCATCGCCAACCGCCGACACTATTGCCGGCTGTACAAGCAGCTCCTCGACGATGTTCCGGGCATCGCCACACCGCCAAGCGATTTCTCCGACTGCAGCATGTTCATCTTCGTCCTTCGCGTGTTGGGTGGGCGGCGCTCCGAGCTCATGGACTACCTTAAAGAGCGCGGCGTGGAGACCGGCATCCATTGGATGGCGGCCAACCAACTCACCTGGCTCCGGGATGCCCGGGGAGCACACGACCTCCCCACCACAGACAAGGTCGGCGCAGAAATTCTCACTCTTCCGCTTTGGTCCTTCATGCCCGAGGCCACCATCGTCAAAGTGGCCAATCACATCCGTGCGTTCTTCGGCCGTCCGGTCGTGACGGATTTCACCTACTCCATCCACAATCCTGCCAGCGAGACATTCTGATGGACGATCTGTGCATCGACTTCCAGCATGGTGAGGTACGCCTTCGCCAAGGTCAAACGACCCGAACCATTCCGATCGGCTCTCCTGAGGCATTTTCGGCCATCTCCGATGCCTGGCTGCGTTCAGGATGGGATGCGAAATATGTCTATTCCTTCACGTGGATGGGACGTCCGATCATACAACTACCCGAGGATATGATTCGCCTGCAGGAGGTCATCTTCTCCATCCAGCCGGACGTCGTACTCGAGACAGGCGTCGCACATGGTGGTGGGCTAATCTTCTATGCCAGCCTATGCAAGGCACTTGGGAAGGGCCGGGTCATCGGGGTGGACGTCGAGATCCGTCCCCACAACCGCAAGGCAATTGAAGAACACCTGCTCGCTCCCTACATCACCCTGATTGAGGGCAACTCGGTGGGCTCCGATGTGGTAGCTCGGGTCAAGAACCTGATATCGCCAGGCGAACGTGTCCTCGTTACGCTGGATTCCGCGCACAACAAGGAGCACGTGATGGCCGAACTGGAAGCCTACGCGCCTCTTGTCAGCGTGGGTTCCTATGTCGTCGCCATGGATGGAATCATGGGGCAAGTCGTGGGAGCCTCGCGTACGAACCCGGACTGGGAGTGGAACAACCCCAAAGAAGCCGCGGCCGAATTCGTCAAGAGGAATCCCAACTTCGCAATCGTCGAGCCCGACTTCCTGTTCAATGAGAGCGCGATCCACTCACGGGTTACCTATTGGCCGGGTGCCTTCGCAAAGCGGCTGTATTGAGTCGCCAGCTACGTCGGAATGTCCTTCAGCGAGGGTTGTCTATTCCTGCGGCCCTGGCCAGAAACGTCACCATGGCTCGGGTCTGGTAGTACTCCGGCATCAGTTGAATCGGCAATTCTCTGCGCCCGCCTTCTACCTCGGCTTCGAACTGTCCAAAATTCTCTATCTCTGGAATGAGCACCTGGCGAAATTGGGTAAAGCAGTGTTCGAGGATGGCCATTTGTACGCGGTGCCGGTCCTCCATCGGAAGCAAGCGGTTAACTTGCGCCAGATGGCCCCACACCAAATGGCACCATGGGGCCCGGCGTAGAATTTCCTGCCAGGGGTGAAACGAAACATCGACAATACGTGCTTCCGCTGCGGCGAAGGGGAGCTCACGGTTCTTGCGCCGCAAGAATAGAATCTCGGGAAGCTGGACGATATCGCCCAGCAGCGCGGCCTGCAGCAGCCACAGATGGTCCGTACCGCGAGCATGCAGATACAAGTCCATTTTTTCGAGTATTTCCGCCCGCCACAGTCCGTAGTACTGATTGCAGGAACGCAGCGTTTGCACCAATTTGATGCCGCGGTTCGCGGTCGTCAGGCCCCGGGTGTCAAGGGCATCATCGTAGACCGACAACACCTCGTCCTGGGGTCCGATGAGTTGCGTTCGACCGTAAGCGATGGCCGTCCCGGGCTCACTTTCCATGGCGGCAGCCAATTTCTCGAAACAGGTGGCAGGGTAGCGATCGTGGTCCGCGACCCAAGCGAAGTAGCGACCGCGCGACATTTGGAACAGATGTCGCTGGTTATGAGGTGCGGTCTGCGGCACGCGCTGCCGAAAGATCGCTCGCAGGGGAAGACCATGTAGCGCGCGCCTGATCTCCTCAACGCGTTCATCGGAGCCGCCGTTCACGTTGACGATGAGCTCCCAATCGCGCAGCGTCTGCCGCCGCAAATCCTCGACCAGTAGTTCCATCCACCGTTGCTCCGCCGGTCCACCCGCCGGACCTGTGGTCATGCCGATCGTGACGAGGGGCGTTTCGCTGCGCGCGTCCATCTTGGGAACCACATCGGAACCATCCCCGCTCGACTTGAGGAGTGACCGTCAGATTTCTGGCAGGCACGTCTTTTGCTGTCGTTCTGGCAGCAAGGCAAGCGCCAAAGGAGTGACGGATGAAGGCAGTGATTCTTTGTGGTGGCATGGGCACCCGGATACGCGACGCGAACGAGCTATTGCCTAAGCCCATGCTCCCCATCGGCAATCGCCCTATCGTGTGGCACATCATGAAGATGCTTTCGTGCCAGGGCTTTAGCGAGTTCGTCCTTTGCCTGGGTTACAAGGGCTGGCTCATCAAGGAGTTCTTCCTGAACTACCGCTCGATGGCCTGCGACGTCGCGGTGACCTTGGGCGAGCCTCAACACGTTGAGTTTCTGGGTCGCCATGACGAAGAGAATTGGCGCGTGATTCTCGCCGAAACCGGGGAAGACACGATGACCGGCGCGCGGTTCAACGCCATCCGTCGCTACGTCGAGCAGGATGGACTCTGCCTCCTCACCTACGGAGACGGCTTGGCCGACATCAATCTCGCGGATCTGCTGAGGTTCCATCGCCAAGAAGGACGAATCGCCACCGTCACCGCCGTCCGGCCACCCGGCCGCTTCGGCGAGATTCGACGCATCGGCAATGTGGTTCGCGAATTCAACGAAAAGCCCCAGACCACCGAAGGCTTCGTCAATGGGGGTTTCTATCTATTCGACACCCGGCGCATCTGGAACTATCTGTCCGAGGATCCGGGACTGGTGCTGGAGCGAGAGCCGATGACCCGGC
This sequence comes from Myxococcales bacterium, assembly GCA_003159055.1. Next base: position 10,536 of record PMLH01000492.1, on the reverse strand, counting down.
TCACCCGAGATCGGCAACTGGCCGCATACTTGCACGAGGGGTTCTGGCAACCCATGGATACCTTGCGCGAGTTCAACAGCCTCAATGCCATGTGGGCTGAGGGACGTGCGCCGTGGAGGCTGTGGACCAGTTCGACGCGAGAGGATTCTCATGCCACCACGGCCGGACGAGTTTGAATCCGTCTTTCGCGGCAAGCGCATCCTCGTCACCGGACACACCGGCTTCAAGGGCGGTTGGCTGGTTCTCTGGTGTACCAAGATTGGCGCGGAGGTGACCGGCTATGCTCTTCCGCCGACGCCCGGCGCGCTGTTCGATGCCATCGCACTCTCGCGCGATTGCCGTTCGGTTGAAGGCGACGTGCGCGATCTGGCGAAGCTGGAGGCCACCGTGCGCGAGGCGAAGCCCGACGTGGTCCTTCATCTCGCCGCGCAGCCGCTGGTCCGGCGCAGTTACGATGAACCCATCGAGACACTCACGACCAACATCGTTGGAACCGCGAATTTGCTCGAAGCGGTGCGGTGTATCGGCAACCCGTGCGTCGTCGTGGTGATCACCACAGACAAGTGCTACGAGCCGCACCCCCTGGGTGCTCCGCTGGTCGAAACCGATCGGCTCGGGGGTGCCGATATCTACTCGGTGAGCAAAGCAGGCGCCGAGCTGCTGGTCGATGGATACCGTCGGTCCTTCTTTCCGGTGCAGCACCTTCAACGGCACGGGATCCGCGTTGCCACCGCCCGCGCTGGCAATGTCTTCGGAGGGGGCGACTGGGCGGATGACCGACTGGTACCTGACGCCATGAGAGCGCTGAACAAGGGTCTCCCGATCGTCGCGCGCCGGCCGAATGCGATTCGGCCGTGGCAACATGTTCTGGAGCCGCTCGCCGGCTACTTGATACTGGCGGCCCGCCTGCTCTCCGGAAGCATCACGGAAAAGGCCGACTTCTGTAGCGCCTGGAACTTCGGACCCGACCTATCCGCGATGTGTCCGGTCTCGAGCTTGCTGGATGCCCTCGTTCAAGCGTGGGGCTCCGGGAAGTGGCAGACCACGACCGCGGAGGACCACCGGCATGAAACTGGCGTGCTTCGCCTGTCGAGCGAAAGATCCATCGCGCGTCTTGGTTGGCAGCCACGCTGGGACCTGGAGACCGCCATCGGATACACAGTCGAATGGTATCGGGCCTTCTTCGCCAAGGTTGGTCCTTCCCGGCTTCGGGCACTCTCGAACGGGCAGATCGACGCGTATCAGATCCCGCGATATCAGCCCTATCAACCGGTGAAAGTCGCATCATGAGCTGCCGCATCTGCCAAGCCGAGAAACTTACCCTGATCCTCGATCTCGGGCACACCCCGCTCGCCAACTCCCTGTTGCGCCAGGAGGACTTGGTACACGAGGAGCGGCGATTCCCGTTGTCCGTCCATTTCTGCGAGCGTTGTAGCTTGCTTCAGGTGGCCGAGACCGTGTCGCCCGAGGAGCTGTTCGGGGACTACGTATATTTCTCGTCGTATTCCGACACGGCCGTGGCGCGAGCCCGAGACCTCGTCGCTAAGGTCACCCAAGATCTGGGCCTCGGGGCCCACAGCCGCGTCGTCGAGATCGCAAGCAACGACGGCTACCTACTGCAGTGGTATGTTGCAAAGGGGATTCCGGTTCTTGGCATCGAACCAGCCCGCAATGTCGCAAAAATAGCGAACCAGCGCGGGATTCCGACCCGTAGCGTGTTCTTCACGGGCGCCGTGGGCCGGTCGCTTTCCCTCGAGCTTGGGCAGGCGGACGTGATTCACGCACAGAACGTATTGGCCCACGTGCCCGATCCGAACGAGATCGCGGACGGAATCGCGACGCTGCTAAAGCCCGAGGGCATTGCCATTCTCGAGTTTCCCTACGTGTCGGATCTTGTCGACAAGCTCGAATTCGACACCATCTATCACGAACACCTTTGTTACTTCTCGCTCACATCGGTCGAGGTCCTTCTGGCGAGGCACGGGCTGACCGTGGAAGACGTGGAGCGCACCGATATCCACGGCGGATCGCTTCGCCTGTGGGTCCGTCACGCCAAATCTGCACGTCCCACGCCGGCCAAAGCCGCGCTCTTGGACGAAGAGAAAGCTCGCGGCATCGATCGACTTCCCTACTACGCACGCTTTTCCGACCGGATCCGCAGACTGCGCCAGGAATTGCTTGCCCTGCTCGAGGAATTGCAGAGGCAGGGCATGCGAATCGCCGCCTACGGCGCTGCCGCCAAAGGCAGCACGCTGGTCAATGTCTTCGGCATCGATGGCCGCCTGATTGACTACGTCGTCGACCGCAGCCCCCACAAACAGGGCTTGTTCATGCCTGGCGCGCGACTGCCCATTTTCGCGCCCGAGCACCTGGTCGAGGATCAGCCCGACTACACGCTGCTTCTGGCGTGGAATTTCGCCGACGAGATTCTTGCGCAGCAGCGGGAATACCGCTCGCGCGGGGGAAAATTCATTGTGCCCATCCCCACCCCTCGGGTCGTCTGAGCCTGGGCATGCGTTTCGAACCCACGCCACTACCCGGAGCTTTCGTCATCGTTCCCCAACCGTCGCACGACGCCCGTGGATTCTTCGCACGGACCTTTTGCGAAGAGACCTTCCGCGCCCACGGGCTGGATGGCCGCGTGGTCCAATGTAACCTGTCCTTCAACCAACACCGGGGAACCCTACGCGGCCTGCATTTCCAGGCCGCGCCCCATGGCGAAGCCAAGCTGGTCACGTGCATCCAGGGGGTCGTGTGGGACGTCATCGTCGACTTGCGCGCGAATTCACCCACGCTTGGCCGCACGTTTGCTGCCGAGCTCCGGTCCTCCGAGCACACCATGATGTACGTGCCCGAGGGATTCGCCCACGGCTTCCAGACCCTGGAGGACGCGAGCGCGGTCTTCTACCAGATGTCATCTGCGTACCAGCCGACCTCCGCACGTGGAATTCATTGGAATGACCCGCGCCTGGCTATTGCGTGGCCGATAGCCACGCCCATCGTGTCGCCTCGTGATGACGGCCTAGGCGCCTTTCCTGTCGAAGGTATCTGACTGCGTGGGAAAGTCTCGTCAGGTCCGTCCCGCCGCGTCCGATACCAGCTGGGACCGAGCGAAGGCCTCGCTCGCGAAGCGAGGAGAGATTGCCCCTGCCTTCGCGTAGAAGATGCGTGCGTCGTCCACGCGCCGAAGCGCCACGCTGATGTCTCCGGCCACGAGCAAGGTCTCGGCGTCGTTTGGCTTAAGCGTCATGGCGACCTCTATCGCGCGCAGGGCATCCACCAGGGCACCGGCGACCAGATGGATGGAAGCGCGATTTCGATGCAGAGCTGCCTTGCCTGGTGAAAGGGACACCGCCCGCTCGATCGCCTCCAACGCGCCAACGAGATCGCCGTCCATCTGTCGCACCACTGCCAGGTCGTTGTGTGCCTCAGCCGAATCAGGCGTGCCCGCCACGTAGGCCTCCAACCGACGCCGCGCCTCGTCTCTTTGGTTGTTCGCCAGCAAGACTTCGATGGCGGCTCCTTCTGCTCGATACGGATCCGAATCGAGCACCGTCTCGCTATCTTGCTGACGGGACTCGTCGCCAGCCGCTTTCGTTGTGGTGGCTCCGACCTGCAGCAGGATGTCATGAGAGAGACGGACAAATTCGGCGCGGTCGACAATCGAAAGCACGCCGCAAAGGTCGGGAAAGACGGGGCTCGCACGCAGCAGTGTGGCGGTTGGTCCCTCGACCAACACCAAATGAGCATGGTTCAGGTCGGAGAGATCCGTGACCACGCTTGGATCGATGTTGGCTTCGAGCCCGATGCGGATACTCGCACGCTGGCGATTCAGCTCTTGGCAGTGCTCATAGATGGCGATGCGCTCGGCCAGCGCGACGCTGGTCTTGGTTTCGCGCGGCAGGCAGCGCGGCTCGCGTCGCAGGTCGAACAGGGGATCGGTCTCGTCGTGGGTGAAAAGGCGAAATAGTCTGCGGCACTGGGCGGCGAAGCCGAATTCGCCCGTCTGCTTGGTCCACCCCCGACGAGCAGTGGCCAAGGCATCCTCAGGATGGCCGAGGAGATGCTCGATGGTGTCGCCAGCCTCATCCTCATCGGCGAAGGTGTACAAGTCGCGGCGGTCCTCGTAAAGAAGATCAAGACCGCTCTGCGGTCGCAGCCGGTCGGTGACCAGACATCCGCCAGCGGACAGCACCTCGGCAATCCGTAGGTTGAGGTCGCCGTTCAAGGAGCAATTGAGTGCGGCGACGCTCTCGCCGTAGAGCTTCGCAAGAACAGCTGGCGTCGCCATCTGATGGTTGATCGGCATGGACCGCCGCCGCAATTGCTCCACAAGGCGCATCCGCGCTGGGTGGAATCGGCCGATCTGGCCGGCGACAACTACGCTGGCGGCACGCTCTGCCTGCGGCGGTAACGAACTGGTTGGACAATCCGCATCCATGTTGGGCAGCCACCTGACGTTGCGCACGCCGGCCTCGATGAAGAAGTGCAAGTGCTGACGATTGTGCGACGACAGCACGATATCGTACGGCTCTGACAACGCATACGAAACCATCCGATGGAGAGGCCGCGCAAGATGCTGGGTGTCTCCGACCATCAACACTTTGGTGCCGGGCACGGAGGCCAGATTGCGGGGCAAATTGCAGCCCGTGGCGTCCGCGCGAACCAGCACGACGTCTGGGCTGAAAGGGTATCGCAGCGTCTGCAAGGCTGCGGCCAAGTCGTACTCACCGCGTGCCGTCGCCAAAGTTGCCGAAAAGCTGCCCTTGTCTTCAGTCGGGCCGGCATTGCCCATAAAGGGGCCTGCGGTGACCTGCTGCCGCGAATACCGAGGCGGGACAATGTAGTCCGGCTTGGTATGGTGGACATACAGCACAGCAAGATCGTCAAATGTGGCTCGGCGATGTAGTTTGGCAGTCATTGGGTCCTCCCTGCCGATGCGCAGTAGGACCGCCACATCTGCCGATATGCAGCTTCCATCTCGCCCGCCAGCCGAGCCGCGTCCATCACAGGCGATTGTGCGAACCGTTCCCGCAGCCCCAACCGCAACCGGGCAAGCCGGTCACGATCGCGCGCCACTGCGACCGCCGTCTTGATGTACGTTTCCCGGTCTGGGGCGACCAGCTCACCAAGCCCCGTCCGCTGCAGCAGGCTTGCCCCCACCCTCCCCGCATGACTCCTGCCTTCCAAGGTCACGACCGGAGTGCCCATCCACAAGGCTTCACAGGTCGTCGTCGTGCCGTTGTACGGGAACGTGTCCAAAGCGAGATCCATTTGATTGTACAAGGACAGATGTGCCACAGCCGAATGCTCATGCCCGAGCAACCGAACCCGTTGACTGTCCACCCCACGAGCCGCCAGTGCGGCAGAGATCCGCGCCTGGACCTTGTCGCTTCGCAGTCCTCTTGCCTTCAAGAGCAGATCACAATCGGGCACCTCGGCCAATATTGCCGCCCATGTGTCCAAGACAAGATCATTGATCTTGGCTAGATTATTGAAGCTGCCGAAGGTCAGGCGGCCGGTCTTCTCCGCTGGCATGGGTTCCACAGGCAGCGCGGCTCCATGGGAGGGCGGTCGGTAGGCCAGAAATCCTCCCGCGATTCGAACCAGCTTCTCCGTATGCCACGCATCGGTCACGCCAACAGGATCCGCAATGTCGTCGGTCATCCTGTAGTCCATTTCCGCGAGGCCCGTGGTATTCGGATAGCCCAAGTACGTCGCCTGTATAGGAGCAACCCGATTCGCCAGCATGCACAGCCGATTCTTGTTGGTATGCCCGGACAGCTCTACCAGAATGTCGATCCCATCCTTCTGAATCAGACACGCCAGCTCCTCATCACTCATCCCATACACATTCCGGTACACGTCCGCGGTCGCTTTCACCTGCGCCGTCATCTCGTCTTCGATGTTTCCACTCGCGTAGCACGTGATCTCAGCTCCCGTCCGAGGACGGTGCTGAAGTACCGGCGCGATGAAATAGGCAACCGAGTGCGTCCGAAAATCCGGCGATAGATATCCAACCCTCAGCCGTCGCTCAACATCGCAGTCTCTCGCGCACACCGGCCGTACCGTTCCCTTCACCAGCGACTGATATCGCCGATGCTCACTCGCAACCCAGGCCGGATCAGCGTCAGGATCGTCGTTCAGCGACAACAAGTAGCTTGACAAGATGTCGGTGTCATCCGGCCTAAGCCTCATCGCCTCATTGTAGTGATGTCGACATGCAGCCAGTTCTCCCTGGTCCCGCAGAAACAGCGCCATGTTGTTTTGCGCCTCGGCACGCTTGGGATCAGCCTCGACGGCTCGCTGCAACATGCTGACTGCTATTCCGGACAGTCCCGCTAGATTCGCCAGGAGCCCAAGGTGCGTGAAGGCCACCCCTGAATTGGGCTGAAGCCTCAGCACCTCTTGGAATGCACCTTGTGCCTCCGCCAGCAGTTGCAGCTCGAAGCACGCCAGGCCAAGGTCGTTGTAGTAGCACGCATTGTTCGGGTCGAGATTGATAGCACGCGCAAAGTGCTTGACCGCTTCCGTCAGCTGTCCGGTCTTCGCGTAGCAGTATCCAAGCTCGCGCCGGTCGGCTGCAGACTCCGGAACCAGGTCCGCTTTCAGGCGGGCAAACGGCAACGCCTCCCGGTACCGCCCGTCTGTGCGGCAATTCGCCATATGTCGCTTGAGGACCCTGACTAGATTTGTGCGAATCTCGTCGCTCCTGGGAGCGAGCTCGACCGCCCTGGCCAAGAGCTCAATCGCTTCTTCGATCTTGCCGCCACATTGGTCGCAGATCGCAGCCAGGTTGTTGTAGACATCGGGATTCTCGGTTCCGAGTCCGATCGCTTCCCGGTACAGCTTCTCCGCCAACCGAAGGTCGCCACTCAACATTGCGGCCCGACCATCCTCCTGCAGTCGGTCCACCGCCCGGCCTGGCCGCGGTACCACGGCGCGCATCCTGGCGCCGAATGCCTGTCTTCTGCTCATGGGCCTCCGCTCTAGTCTCGGCAACCCACGCGATTTCCTTTAACTTAGGCATGGCTACGCCTTCTTCGCGGCGCTGGTCGACTTCGTCCTCGGCCGACCTGTCTCGCGATTCCGTGGCCATCCGGCGCTCCGGAGACAGAACGCGTGCGAGAGGGCTACCCGGAGCTCTTCTGGTTCGAAATCTGCGTCAGGTAGGTGCCGGCACTGGTGAAACCGGCAATGAGTTGCTCCATCGCAGTAAATTGCGTAACCAGCCGTGCTCGCTCGGCATCGAGGTAGCTTTGCATGTCGGTGGCCCGGCTATCCATCTCGGAAATCTGGGATTGCAGTGAATTCTGCTCTGATACCAGCGTGCCATTGACGAGGCTGGTCTGACTCTTGACCAGGCTCTTCACCACATCTGATATCCCGGTGGAGGCCGTGGAGAAGATCGAGTTCACCGCACCGGGATTTTTCGCAATTGCACTGTCCAGGGTCGCTGTATTCAGGGTGATGGTTCCGTCCTGCTGCAATTCCAGCCCAAGGTCGGCCAGAATCCGGACCGAGCCACTCGGCACAACGATCTGGGAGAGCATTCGCTGCATGGCACTTTGAATGCTGGACATCGACGAGTGGTCCACCAGGGTATCGCCGTACGCAACGGTTGGATCCGTAACCAGTTGACTGCGTACCGTCGCAGCCAGCGTGTTGTAGGCCGTGACGAAGGTATTCAATGCCGCTTCCGTGTTCGTACTGTTGGCGGCGAAGGTTACATCATTCGTGGTCTTGGAAGCGCCCGTCAGGTGCAGTGCCACGCCAGGCAACACGTCGGTAATCGTGTTGCTGGCTCGCTCGACCGAGAGCCCGTCAATTGTCAACTCAGCATTTTTGGCCGTCTGTTGCACAGTGAAGTTGAGGAGCGTCGGGTCGCTGACGACGGTCAACGCATTGACGTCTGTCGTCGAGTACCCCGTATCACGGCGTGACACGTTCAGGTAGTAGCCGGACGTCGTCGAGATGACTGAAGCGTTGAGCTGCGAGATGTTCTGGTTTATCGATTCTGCAATATCCGCCAGTGTCTTTCCCTTGGTGTCGATCTTTACCGTATTCGTTCCATCTATCGCGAATTGCAGGTTGCCGTCGGGCACAACCGACGCATCCTGAGCGGAGGTGAAGCTCTGCGACCGCAGCTTGGCTTCTTTCGCCACCTGTTGAACGCTGATCGCATAGGTGCTTTCAACCTTCGCGGAGCCGGTCACCGTAAAGTCGGCGTAGGTCTGAGTTGGCTGGATCGCAACGACGCCGTTGCTTCCAAGATTGCTGGCGGCGGTCTGAAGGTCCTTGAGCTGCGTGGCCAGGGTACCAAGCGTGGAGATCTGAACCTGGTAGTCGCTCTGCCGCTGCCGCAGCGAATTCAGGGGACCAGAGTCCGCGGCAATGAGGCTATTGACAATCGACGTGGTGTCCAGTCCGGACGCGATGCCGCTCGCCTGGAACAGCGCCGAAGTCAGGGACGACGTTGCCGTCGCTGTTGCTGTCGACGCTGCTGTCGAAGAAGTCGATGACGATACTGAACTGGCCATCGCAACTAGCCTCCTACCCTATATCGGCACTTTTTCTCGCGCCCTTAAGGCCTCTTCCGGACGCGACCGTACACCCGCGACCGGCGAAGAGCACCCAACCTCTGAAGTGAAGCCAAGGTGTTGGCGCGCAGTCCTTCCTCTAGGCTGCCACAACGGGCCAGAACGCTCCGGGCCTCTGACAGCTCTCTCTCGGTCATCGCGGCCGGCCCGCGAGCGATGACAGCCTTCATTTCTTCTACAATTGCAGCAGCTTCCACCGCCTCGCCTTTCTCGAGCAACGCCGCGATCCGGCGCAGGCACGCAGTCAGGTCAGGATCGGGACTCGCTGCCGGGGTCACCGCACGGCGCTCGCATCCGCCGGGGATGGATTGCTGCCAACTTGAATGAAGGCCTCGGCAATCGGTGCAAACACCCGCTCTGCTTCCCGGACATGTCGCACGGAAAACCTCGCCCCCGCTATTCCCAGTCGGCACGCGACAAAGGTGTACAGCTCGCTTAGCCTTTCGCACAACTCCGGTGCGACTTCCTTGTTCAGCGTGCCCTGTAGGCCAAGCACGATGCTCGCCGCCTTCTCCGCGAGCTCGCTCCCGCGCTTGAGGTCGCCGCCTTCCAGAGCCCCCGCTGACGCGCGCATGTGACCCATCGCAGCCTGAAATAGAGTGACCATGATCTGCGACGAGGACGATGTTCCCACGTTCATTCGGCGGTATGCGGAAGCGGCCGTCATGCTCTTACCTCGGTGCTTGTCTTTCGGTTTTCTCTCGAAACGGCCGCCCCGGGGTCTTCTTCCCGGAGCGGCTTTACCTTAGGTTGGGTTACTGGTGGCGCCCTAGCTACCGACTTCGGCTATTAGCCGAGGAGCTTGAGTGCCAGCTGCGGCAGCTGGTTTGCCTGCGCGAGAACCGACACACCGGCCTGTTCCAGCACCTGGTTCTTCGCCATGTTCGACGACTCCGTGGCCACGTCGACGTCGCGAATACGGCTATTTGAGGCCGATAGGTTTTCCGACGTCGTGCCCAGGTTGGCGATGGTATGTTGCAAGCGGTTCTGGGCGGCACCGAGCGTAGCTCGGCTGCTCGAGATGGAGCCGAGTGCCGTGTCCAGCGCGCTGATCAGGCTGGACGCGTTGTCTCTCGTCGCCCCGCCATCACTCGCGAAGGTGTTCAGCGTCGCTGCCAACGTATCCATGGGAACCACGCCAGTTCCCCCGGCGAGGCTGGTATTCACGAAAGCAACTTCGGTCTCGTCACCCTGGTTTGCGCCGGTCTGCAGCGTCGCAGTGCCGCTGGCAACCGCCGTGTCGATGGAGAGCTTGTTACCAGCAGTGAAGTCTTGGGCGGCGGCGTCGGCCGTAACAATTCCGCCGGTCGTGTTCGTCAGCGTGATCTTCACTCCGAGGTCTGAGAAATTGAGAATTTCCGAATCTCCGTTGTTCAAATCACTCAGAGAAATGGTCTGCGTCACGTTCATCGTGTGTCCAGCCTGGTCCGTGATCGTCTTGGCGCTACCGAAGGTGGTCGCGTCGGTCATGGTCAGCGTCACCTTTCCGGTGGCCGTACTGTCATACGACAGATGGAAACCCCGGCCCGACTGCGCGCCATCAACGCTGACGCTCGTCACCTCAAGGTTCGACGTCGCCAGGGCCGCTCCAGCGGTCAACTCCGTGAGCCCCGTGGCGTACGCGGTAAACGCAGTCGCTCCAGTCGTATCCGGATTCTGCGCCTTGGTCAGCGACCCGCTCAGCAGCGACTGGCCGTTGAACTTGCTGCGCATCGAAATGCTGTTGATTTCCTTGCCCAGCTGGCCAAGCTCGAGGTTGATGTTGTCGNNTCGCGAGGCCTGGTTGAGACCGCCAATTTGCGCCTTCAACTTCTCGCTCACCGCCAACCCAGCCGCGTCGTCTGCGGCGCGATTGATCCGGAAGCCTGACGACAGCCGTTCCATGGCGGTTCCCAGGGCATTGCTGGTGTCCCCGAGGTGTCTCTGAGCACTGATT
>PMLH01000357.1 GCA_003159055.1 Myxococcales bacterium | reverse complement strand
GATGGTCGCACCGAACTCGCCGAGCGCGCGCGCCCAGCTCATGGCCGCGCCGCCGATCAACGCGGGCTTAGCCAGCGGCAGCGCCACCTGAAAGAAAAGCCGCGGCGGCGATGCGCCCAGGCTACGACCCACCGCAAGCAGGTCTTGATTGAGGCGCCCGAATGCCAGCGTCGCGGCGTGCAAGTAGAAGGGCGCCGAAACGAAAATTTGGGCCATCACGACCGCGACGGTGTTGAAGGTCGGCGCGAAGCCCATGCGGTCGAGCCATCCACCAAACAATCCGCGGCGACCAAACGCAAGCAACAGGGCGATGCCGCCCACCGCGGGCGGAATCACCACGGGCAATTGCAGAAGCGTTTCCAGCCACTTGGCCGACCGCCATTTCGAACGGGCCAGCCACCACGCAAGCGGGGTTCCTCCCAGCACGACAAAGACAATGGAAATGGCCGTGGTTTCCAGGCTCAATCGCAGCGCGGGCAGGGTCAGCGAACACTCGAAGCCGCGCAGGATCGCCAGCGGCCCGCCGTCCACCAGCAAGGCGACAAAGGGCACGACCAGCAGCGTGCCCAGCCCGACGGCCAGCACGGTCATGCCCAATCGGTAGCCGAGGTTGCGCCCGAGGCGAGCGCGCAATCCGTTCATCGTTTGCCCGGGCTCTCGGCGACGTCCGGCGCAGGCCGGAATCCTGCGCGCCGCAGGGTCTGCTGCCCTTCGCTGCCCAGGACTGCGGCGACCCATGCCTTGGCCAGGTCGGGCTGGGGCGCGCCAGCAAGCACCGCGATGGGATAGTCGGCGATGACGTTGATGCCGTCGGGGATTTCGATGGTCGCCACCTTGTCTTTGGCGGAAATCGCGTCGGTCTTGTACACGATGCCGGCGTCGGCTTCACCCAGCGCGACCTTGGTCAGGACTTGCCGTACGTTGAGCTCGCGCGAGCGAATGTGCGCAACGACCGACGCACGAAATTGCGCGCCATAGGGCTTTTCCGTGTTCGCCAAGATGGTCTCGGTGTAGGCACCGATCGGGACCTCGGGCACGCCGACGACGATGCGCTCGGCCTTGGGCAGGTCGGCAAAGCGCGCCAGCTTGGCAGGATTGTTCGCTGGCACGATGACCACCGGTTCGTTGCGGGCGAAGATGCGCGACCCGGCGGCGAGGTCTTGCTTCTGCACTGCCTGCATGTGCTTGCTATCGGCCGAGGCAAACACATCGGCTTTCGCGCCATGCTCGATCTGAACCCGCAATTCCTGGCTGCCGGCAAAATTGGTCCGCACCTTCACCCCGGCATGGGTCCTTTCGAAATTGTCCGCGATGGACTGGAAGACCTCGCGCAGGGATGCGGCGGCGAAGACCACCACTTCCTTGGGCTCGGCTGCGCGTGCGCTGAGGGGGCTGCCGATCGCGCAGGCAAGCCCGGTCGTAAAGGCCGCAACGACAACCAGTCTCCTCTTCATACTTGAGCTCCTGCAACAGTGTCGCCGGTCTTGTTCGCGTGGTAGCCAACCATGGCTCCCAAATCCTTGCGGAAGCGGCCGCTCGACAAGCACTCGAGCATCGCTTGCACACGCTGGTCCGAGCCCGACGCAGCGGTCAGCGCCAAATCGAAGCGCGACTCGGCGAGCGGCGCGAAGGCCAAGCCGAACGGGGTGGCCGCAGCACGCGTCGCGATCCCCGCGTCGCCGACCTGGCTCGCGACCAGTTGCGCGACGGAGCGGTGTCCACGCGCAGTGGCCACCACGGTCAGATCTCGCATGGCGAGCCCAGCGCGGTCGAGCGCGCTTTCCAGCAGTTGTTGTGCGCCTGAGCCGGGCTCGCGTGCCACGATTCGCATCCCCTTGCGCGCGAGATCGGCCGCACCCTTCAGCGTGTGGCCGGCTTGCGCGCGGTAGACGATGCCCAGCTCCCACGTGGCAAGCGTCACGAGCAGCATCGGGGTGCTGCCAAAGCGGCTGCGCACGGTGGCCGCGTTGAGATTTCCGGCGCCAAGATCGTCGAGGTGCAATCCCGCCACGTGGACGTGGCCAGTCGCGAGCTCATCGAGTGCAGGGCGGCTGGCGAGATCGATCCAATGCAGACGCGGACCGCGCAGGCGTTCTTCGAGGTGCCGTCCCAGAAGTCCGAGCGCGGGATCGCAGCCAGCGACGAACAAATTGCGCAAAAGTGCGTCCAGATCGCGAAGTGGCCGAACCCGTGTGCTGGCGACACGTGCTTTTCCCACAGGCACGGTCGCGATGCCATCGGCCGGCGTGCCCGGCGCGAAACCTTGGTCGCCGTCGAGAGCCCGCGCCACCCATTGCTGGTCGACCTGGCCGACCGCGACTCTCACCCGCTGCGCGCCTCGCGCCCACCCAGCACCCTGGGGGCCGCCGTCCCTCACGAATTGGACTTCGAGTCCTTTGGCGTCCTCCTCGAGCGAGAACATGTCTTCCACCCGGCACTGGAGTGCTCGTGCCAGGTTGAGCGCAATCTGCGTCGAGGGAATGGTTGTTCCAGCCTCGATCGCGCTGAGGGTTTGCCGGCTGACACCAATCTGGGCGGCCAAATCGCGCTGCTGCACCCCAAGGCGCTGACGCAACGATCGGACGCTGCTGCGTATCGCGGAAGCCATGCCGGAATTGTCTCTGCCAAAAGGGTGCGTGTCAATCTAACTGGACACAAGGAATGAATGCTGGACCATCCGGGCCATGCCCCTGCCGGCCGGGTGTGTCGCTCGCCTCAGCGCTGGACGTGCACCGCTGCCTGGAACGGAAGCTGGGAGGGTGGCCCTGCCACCGACTGTGCGTACGCGCCGTAGGTGAGCAGAGCGAACGATGCGGTCAGCGCGACCATCACCAAGGTCTTGGCCCGACGCCCAAGGCCAGCGCCGGCGCGAGCAAGTCGACCGAGACTGAAATCGGAAGTTGTGGTCGCCGGGGCTGGCACGCGTGCATCGGAGACGAGCCGTGTCCGCTGGCAGCGCTGGCAACATCGCCTCGGACGAAATCCGCGACGCACGTCGGTACGCGACCGAGAGCTGAGCGCATGGTGCATACGCTCATCTTGGCGCCGCGAGGACAGAGGTCAACGAGCCCAGCCCGACCCAAGCGAAATGTAACTCGGTCGAAACCTGGAATTCACGGGCTGTTCGAGCGGATGAGTCGTGGTGGTCCGAGGGCTGCGGCTTGGGGCCCCTGACGGCGGCGCAAACGACGCTGGCTGCGCAATGAGCTATAGTGGGGCGATGGCGGCACCAATCGGCAAGACAGCCTATCGCATCGGGCTTGTTGCCGTCTCGCTGTTGCTCGTTCTCGTGGCCGGCCTCTTTGGACGCGTCTTTTGGGGCAGCGAAACATTCGGGGATCGAGATCTCACCTTCTACTACCATCCCGCCAAGTCGCTCATCGCGCCGCTGGCCAGGGCATCTCAGGGCATTCCGCTGTGGAATCCATTTTTCGCCTCGGGCCAGCCCTTCGCCGCCAATCCCGAACACGAGGTCTTTCATCCCCTAACTTCGCTATTCTTCATTCTGCCCTTCGAGCTGGCCTTCCGTCTGCAGGTCATCCTGCCGGTCTTGGCCGGCGTGGGGGGCATGGTTCTTCTGCTGCGGGCGCTTCGTCGCAGCCGCCTGGCATCAATTTTCGGCGCCTTGGGCTGGGGCTTTGGCGGGTACTTGCTATCGACGACGAATCTCTTGCCGACGCTCTTTTCCGCATCCATCTTGCCGCTCTGTTTGGCCTTCGCCGTCCGCCTGGTTCACAAGCCTCGTGCCGCGGAGGTGGCGGCACTCGCCTTGTGCGTTGGCGTCCTGTGCCTGGCGGGAGAGCTCTCGACGATCCTCGCGACGCCTCTGCTTTGCACCGCGGCGCTGCTGGCTCTGTGGCGTGGCCGGGCGCGCCTTGGACCTGCGGCCGTCGTGGCTGGCTTGGTCCTGGGACTCGCAGTCGGATCTGTCACGCTCATTCCTGGCGCTCACCATGCGCGCAAGACGGTTCGCAGCTCCAGCCTCGACGTGTCCCAGGCCGGCGAGTGGTCCATGCCTCCCGTGCGCGCGCTCGACCTTCTGTCGCCTCATATTCTCGGCCACGTCGAGGCCGGCAATGAGAAGCAATACTGGGGACGCAGCCTCTACGCTCGTCGCGAGAGCCCCTTCTTTTTCTCGCTGTACCCGGGATTGGCTGTGTCCTTGCTGGCCATCGCGGCTTGGCGGATTCGCTCCCGCGTCCTTGCGCCGTGGATCGCGATGGCGGGCTTCGGATATCTGCTCTCACTTGGCGATCACTTCGTGTTGTGGCGGCTCGCACGCCACCTTCCCGTGGTGTCCGCCATTCGCTTTCCTGAGAAATATGCGGTGCTCTTCATCCTGCCAGTCGTCGTTGCCTCGGCCTATGGCTTCGACCAGGTTGTCATGGCTTCTCGCGAGGCCAGGCAACGCCTTGCTTGGGTGCTGGTTGGGTTGGCGGCCCTGGCAGTGTTGCTATCCGTGGCGATTGCGCTCGCAGCTGGGCATCTGTCCGCGGATTTCCCGTGGCGAGTCGCTTGCGGCGATGCGCTCCGTGTGGCTGGCGTTGCCGCTGCACTGTTCGTGGTGCTCTGGCCCCGCTTGCGCTGGGGGCGCACGACCCGCGCCTTGGCGGTTTGCGCGGTGCTGACGATAGATCTTGTCACCGCGGGACGAGGTGTCGTCCACACCACCCCAGTCCGAGCCCTGTCCACGCCGCCCGCGTTCTTCGTTCCCTTGCTCAACCGCGGGACCGACGAGCTCATCTACCACGCCGCCGAATGGGATCCCTCGTTTGGGAACGTCAAGGGCGTGGGCAAGCCGCCCCTTCCGGCGCAGTGGGGCCTGGCCATGACACTCGAAAATGACTTCGACCTGACATTTCTACGCTGGACCGACGACGGCACCCGCGCCTTCCGGAAAGCGATCGAGGCAGATCTGCCGCTCGCCACGCCACTGCTCCAGCGGCGTGGCGTGACTGCCGTGGTTCAGTTTCGCGCCGGGGCGCGGTGGCAGGATGGCTTCGTGGTCGGGCCTGCTGGCGAGAGCCCGGTCGAGGTCAGCCTCGTCCACGACTATCAGCCCATCGCCTTCGCGGCCGTGCACGTGGAGATCGTTCACGGCGCTGAGGGCTGGCTAGGCGCCGTGCGCCGCTTGCAAGGGCAGGCGAGAGAGAGCGCGTGTGTCGATGATGAGAGTCTGTCGAGCTTTCCCCTGCCGCCGTCGCCCGCCGAGATACGAATCCGTTCGCGTACGCCGGAAAGCATAGCCATGGATGTAGATGGCACGGGGCCGAACCCATCGTTTGTTGCTTTCAACCAAACCTGGGATGAGGGCTGGCAGTTGACCATCGACGACCAGCCTGCTCCGCTGCTGCGAACCGAGGTGTCCCTCTCGGGGTTCGTTGTGCCTCCCGGGCTGCATCGAATAGCCATCGCCTATGGCGATCACTCGGTCGATGTGGGTGCGGCCATCTCGATCGTCGCCGTCCTTGCTTGCCTGACCTTGGTACTTGTCGGGCAACGACGTCGTCGAACGGGCTCGCATTCGATGTCGTCCGACAACCTACCGCAACCAGCCCCTGTGCCCGGCGCAACTGCCCAGCCATGAATCGGTCGACAAACTCAGGTGGATGCCCGGTTGGGGCTGGGACGAAGACCGCGCCTACGTTGTAGGTCTTTGCTCACCTCGGACCACGAACCTGTTTGCGCCCCATGAAATGTTTTCCTAGTGCTGCCGATGTATGCCCTATGATCGTGGCAAGAACTCTCATGTTTATGGCTGGCCGCATGTTTGCAAGCATTGGGGACGGGGAAGCATGGTGAATGTCCGCAACTCCGACGCTGGTTTTACCCTGACCGAAACCATGGTGGTGGTGGTGATCCTCTCCATTCTCGCCGCGCTTTCGACCCCGCTGATTGCGCGCGACAATACAGCGCGCAAAGGTCGAGACTGGGCAAAGATCGTCGCTCAAACCTTGCAGCGCGCTCGTTTCCAGGCCATGGGAGATCGCTCGAACGTTCACGTGATCCTCAACCGGACGCGCATAGACATGTATCGCGAGGAAACGACTGGAAACCCCACTCTTCTCAGCACCACGTGGGGACCACTCAGCGATGCGGACCAGACCGTCGCCACGTGGAATGCCTTCAGAAATAGGAGCACCCCGATGACGGGCGGGCAAAACACCACGGGCGACTGGGGAACCACGAGCGTGAAAAGCACTCCGGGAAGCAATGACATCGTCTTTACCGCCCTGGGCGGCACGCTCAACAACGATAACTGGGACGTGCTCGTCTGCAACGAGAAGCTACATCTTGGCCACCCAGACCGGGCCTTCGTGGTCAGCGTTGGCGGCCTCACCGGGTTCATCTCGAGCACACAGATGGTGGGTGGCCTATGATGCGACGCCAAGCCGGGTTCACCCTTCTCGAGGTCATGATGGCCATGCTGGTTGGTTCCATCGGCCTCATGGGAACCCTCGCGGTCCAGTCGTCCATCATCAGCGCATCGAGAAATGCCAACGACGCTGCCGTCGCATTGCGATTGGCAAGCCAGAAGCTGGAAGAGCTGTCGAGTCGCAGTACCGATACCCAATCGGAAGACATCGCCTTCGGTCTCGCACCCCTGGCCGGGTTTGCATGGTTGCCACTGGACGCAAGCAACGCCCCGGTCCCAGAATTTGTGGACGTCCAAGGGCATCGCTGCAGTGACGGCTCGGGCCTCCCCACTACCCCCACGGATGCACAAGGCTCGGTCTACCGCTGGCAACGCCAATGGAAGGTCGTCGGCAAGGATACACCCGGCCTGCCCTACGTCATCTCTGTCATCGTGACCTACAACAACGATTCCGGAACGCCCAAGACCACGCGCCTCGACTTGGAACGGAGGAAGTCGTGGTAATGAGACGCGGACAGCATCCGGCGTCGGGGATGACTCTGGTGGAGATTATGATCACCCTGATTATCTCCTCGATCATCGCCGCCTCGACCTTCATGTTCTTTGCTGGCCAACAGCGCATCTACGAAACCCAGACCAAGATTCTCAACATCCAACAGAACGTCTGGGCAGCCATGGAGGTCGTCACACGCTACGTGCGCGCCTCGGGCAGTGGCATGTACGGGTGCGTACGGCCCGCCAACTATGCCAATCCTAGCACACAAGGGGCAGACAGACTCCACAGCTCCAACCCCAGCGACGGACCTGTGACCTCGAACCTGGGATTGTGCCCGCAGACCGGCGTTCGCGCATTCGTCGGGGGCCAGATGCAATGGATTCCACCTCTTTGGATCGTCAATAACTCGAACGACACCGGCGTGGTCCCGAACACCGACATTGTCACGGTCGCCTTCGGCAACCGCACGTCAGGGACCGACACCGACGCGTTCCTTAGCAGCGGCAACGACTTCCTCGCCACCACCGACCCACTCGTCCTCAACGGCGACCAGACGGGAAGCACGCTAGGAAGCATGTTCCGCGCGGGCGAGTTCGTCCTGCTCTTGGTGACACCGAGCTGGGGATTCGGGAACGACCCCCGCCTGGATCGCGGCTGCACCATGTTCCAGATCACCAGGGATCCCGCGAATTCGAACACACTGACTCGTGACCCGACTCCCTATGTCACGGGCGGGATCCAGTGGAACCCGGGCGTCAGTGTTCCGCTCATGCTTCCACCAGCGCCCGGTGCGATTGGCCTGCCAACTGGCTACTGGCTCAATGACGGCTCCCACAGTGCAGGGGTGCGCAACTTTGGCCAGCTCACCTGGGTCCGTTTCTACATTGCGACGAACAGCGCAGGGACTCCGCAACTCGCGATGCGACGAATGGACCAGCCGGCAAGCAGCGGTGCGGATCCGGTACTGGCAGAGGGCATTGAGGATCTGCAGGTCGCCTTCGCTTGCGATACCGGCACGCTGGGGACCCCTGACCTGACCAACCTCAACGGTCAACTGGACGAAGGAATCGACGACAATTCGAAAAAGACGGATGAATGGTGGAACAACGTCCCCGGTGATACGCCCCCAGCCGCCGGCACGCTAGGCTTCTGCAATCTACCGACGGCCGTGCGTTTGACCATGGTCGTCCGCACACTCACACCCGATGATTTGATTGACCCCAACCTGTCGGGTAATGGTCCCCTGGATATCGAAGACCACCGCTATACCACCCGTCCCAAGGATCAATATCGCCGCCGCGTGCTCAGCACGACGGTCTATCCACGCAACA
The DNA here is from genome assembly GCA_003159055.1 of Myxococcales bacterium. The sequence goes on along the minus strand of PMLH01000357.1, from coordinate 2,867 downwards.
ACAAGCCCCTATGATCCTCGCCCCCTCTTGAGGAGATAGAAGATGATAACCACAACCAATGCCTCGACACAGCGCCACGGTTCGCCCGACAGGGGCGCCGTCCTTCTGGTGGTTCTCATCGTCCTCGTCGTGCTGCTCGGTCTCGGCATGACGGGGCTCTTCCTCACGAGCGGCAGCATCCAGATGAACACCAACATCAACCTGCGCAACCAAGCCCTTCTCGTCGCCGAGGCGGGACTCGAACGCGCGAAGCAAGTGCTGAACAACCCCAGTGCGATCCCCGCACTGCCAGTCCTGCTGGCCGGCAAGAACCCAACTGCCGGCGATTCGGTCCCCATCAATGTCAACGAATGCGACGGAACTTCAAAGCGCGGCGCGATCCTGATGGACTCGACAACTCCCCTGCAGGCTGTGAGCTACCCCAGCACGGTGGTTCGTAGCACGGGGTTGCCGAGCGGACTCACGGTGCTCAATCAACCCATGGGACAGTACACCGTCTACATTCGCCAAGATCAGGCCGACTGCCGCATGGGCAACTACACCTGCGACAACGCGCCTGGTGGCGTGGATTCGGGAGTTTGTGCAGCGGTTCCCCCGGCGCCCCCGCCCAACGGCGCCGTCGTTGTGAGGTCCGAGGGCGTCGCCTCGGACGGCAGAACGCGGGTGGTGTTGGAGGTGACGATGTCACCCAGCCTGGGTAAGGTGCAAGCAACACAAACGCCCCTGTCGGCCCTGTGCTCTGCAGGGGCCAACGGCTGCGATGACAACGCCTCGGTTCAGAACGGGATCGTCGTCAACAGCGGCAATCAACAGCATCCACCCGCCACCGGCGGTGCCACCGGCGCTGGCGGTGCCCCTGGAGCTGGTGGAGCCACCGGAGCCGGCGGCGGGACCAGTATCGGCACCGGCACAGCCGGTGGAGCCACCGGAACAGGCGGCGCCGGCGGAGGTGGTGGTGCTTCAGGGACGGGTGGAGCCACCGGATGCACGACGAACCCGAGCACTCCGACGCTTGTCCCACAGTGCAAGAGGGTCAAGATCCCAGATGTCTTGATCGTTCTGGATCAATCGAGCTCCATGAACCAAAATAACCAGGGAGAACTAGACTCGTCGGGGGTGCCCTACCCTACTGGACGCTGGGCTGTCTACGTAGCCCCCATAATAAAGTACGAGGTGAATCTCACGCAGTCTGGGCTAGCCTGGGGGCTGCTGCTGTTCCCGAATGATCAAACATCGCCCGGCTGCCAGGTTGGCATGGGTCCCAATTTGACAGTGGACCACATTGACAACGTCAACCCCACGTGCAGGGTAAACAATGCCACTGCCATCCAGAACGCAATTCCTGCCTACGCCAAGGGCCAAGGAACGCCGACCGATTATGCGATGCGAGCTGCAAGGGACTATCTGACGAATCTATCCGACGGGAACCCCCACTACATCATACTCGCAACCGATGGCACCCCGACTTGCAAAGACGCAACGTACTGTTATGCAGGCACTGAGTTTGGCTGTAATAACGTGAGCGCCACGCAAACGGCCTACCAGGAGCTAACCAATACGACCAACGCAGGCATTTTCACCTACGTGGTCGGCGTGAACATTGGTGGAGATCAAGTATCTGGAGCCTCGGCCATTTCAATGAATAACGTGCTCAATCACATGGCCACACTAGGGGGAACCGCACAGGGGCCCTGTCCCGCCAACGATGCGACCGGCAACTGCCACGCCTACTTCCCCGCCTACGACCAAGCAACGCTTACCGACGCCCTCAATAAGATCGTCGCCAAGCTAAACAGTTGCGTCATTCCGCTCACCCAATTGCCGCCCGATCCTGGAAAGGTCGGAATTGGCATCAACGATGGCTCTGGTCACATTACGCAAATACGCCAGAGGGGCCACGGGGATGACTCGAATGGGTATTGGGACTACACCGACTCGACCATGCAATCGATCACGTTGGGTGGTGCCGCTTGCAACCTTGTCGCCCAGGGAAATTGCGGCTGCCTGGAGATCTTCTACGGGTGTACGGGTGTCCCCACGCTACCGCCAACCGGATCGTGCAACTAGCCACCCTGCCTTGGCCGCCATGGCCAGCGCCCGGCGATCGAATTTTCGCCGAAGATCTCCAATCGCCCGTACCATCGGGCGCGAGCTGATGGATAATCGCCGGCATGGATCCGGCAGACTTCCAGTTGCTCCATCTCGCCTTGCACGAGATGCGCACGCCGCTAACGTCCGTCCAGCTCAACGCCCAGCTCATCGAACGATCGGTTGCGAGGTTGGGTCTTGAGAACGAAGGCCGGCTTGCCGAAAATATCGTCTCTGCGGCGCGCAAGCTGGACGAGCTGACCCAGGAGCTCGCGGACATGGCTCGTCTGTGCTCGGGGAAGACCACGCTCGATCTGCGCGTGCACGACCTCGCTCGCCTGTTGCCCGAAATCCTGTCGCGCCAGGTGCGGACGTCGGACAACCATCGCGTTCGCACGATGGTTCCGGATCGCCCGCTGCCCGTCACGGCGGACGCGCGTCGGCTTGAGCGTATCGTGGGCAATCTGATTCGGGTCGGGCTCCGCCTCGATGTACTCGGTACGGGAATCGACCTGCGCGTGAACGCAGGCGAGGCCGAGGTCGAGATTTCAGTCGCCGCGCCGGCGTCCACCTCCGATACAGCGCCAGTGGTGCCCAGCGGCGACGAGCTCGGGCTTGGGTTTCTTCTGGCCCGCATCCTGGTCGAATGCCACGGCGGCAAGCTGGAGGTCCAAAGGGAACCTGCGCGCGAGGTCGTCTTTCGCTTCTCGTTGCCTCGTGGCTAGCGCAGCCCGTGCTTGACGATCTTCTCCCAGAGATTCTTGCGGGAGATCCCCAGC